>NZ_JACJSM010000017.1 GCF_014698145.1 Oscillatoria sp. FACHB-1406
CTTTCAAACTATTCTTTTTTCTAGGTTCGGCGCGTCCGCTCCGGACTTCCTTTGCAGCGCGCATTTACAAATGTAGCCCCTTTTCCCAGACTTGTCAACTCCTTTTTGGAAAATATTTTTTTGCTTCCTGAAAGTGGCGAAATAGCGGGCTTCGCGTACAATCGATCGCGGTGTTTCGGATCAGAGGTCAAGGTGGCTTTATCTTTTCAGGCAGTAATTGCGACGTTAAATCAATTTTGGAGCGATCGCGGTTGTGCGATCGCGCAGCCCTACGATACGGAGAAGGGCGCAGGAACGATGAACCCTCATACCTTTTTGCGGGCGATTGGCCCAGAACCCTGGTCGGTGGCTTATGTAGAGCCGTCGCGCCGTCCGACAGACGGGCGCTACGGAGAGAACCCAAATCGCTATCAGCACTATTATCAGTATCAAGTTTTGATCAAGCCGTCGCCGGATAATATCCAGGAGGTGTATCTAGATTCTCTGCGAGCATTGGGCATTCAGCCGGAGGATCGCGATATCCGGTTTGTTGAGGATAACTGGGAGTCGCCAACGTTGGGCGCTTGGGGCGTAGGCTGGGAAGTTTGGCTCGATGGGATGGAAATTACGCAGTTCACCTATTTCCAGCAATGCGGGGGAATAGACTGCCGTCCGGTTTCTATCGAAATTACTTACGGACTGGAACGCTTGACGATGTACCTTCAGAATGTGGATGCGTTTACAAAAATTCAGTGGAACGATCGCATCACCTACGGAGACGTACACCTTCAAGGCGAAGTAGAACAATGTACTTATAACTTCGAGGCATCGGATTCCGATCTCTTGTTCAATCTTTTTAGTCTGTACGAACAGGAAGCCAAACAACTGATCGATCGCGGACTCGTTCTGCCCAGCTACGATTACGTTCTTAAGTGTTCCCACACCTTCAACTTGCTCGACGCGCGAGGTGTTATTGCCGTAACCGAACGGACGCGATATATCGGTCGCATCCGTAACCTCGCCAGACAAGTTGCTCATCTGTACTTTCAGCAGCGAGAGGCCTTGGGCTTCCCGTTGCTAGAAGCTAACGCAGAAGCAGCATAACGCGGAATCCTTCGTTAACTTATTTTCGTCCGACTGTAGCAAACTCAGCGGACTGTTTTAAGCTGTTGGGTGAAAGCAGTACGAAAACACTCACTCATCGCCCATGAAACTATTGTGTCTGAGCAACGGCCACGGAGAAGATGAAATTGCTGTTCGCATCTTAGAAGAGCTTCAGCATCAAGCACCAACGGTGGAGTTAGCGGCTCTGCCGTTAGTGGGCGAGGGAGGAGCGTATCAGCGACACAATATTCCGGTTGTAGGGGCAGTGAAACAAATGCCCTCCGGTGGGTTTATCTACATGGATGGCAAGCAATTGTGGCGAGATGTCAAACAAGGGGGATTGCTGCAATTGGTGTGGCAACAGTATCGAGCGATTCGTCAATGGGTGCAGTCTTCGAGCGAACAAACAGCGGTGTTGGCGGTGGGCGATTTTGTCCCCCTTTTATTTGCTTATTTAGCTGGCGTTCCTTATGCTTTTGTCGGAACTGCCCGATCTGAATATTATTTACGCGATGAGGGAGGATGGCTTTCAGCGCAACGAAAGCTGGAAGCAGTAGGCGGTTCGGTGTATCATCCTTGCGATCGCTGGCTGATGGGACGAAGACGCTGTAAGGCGGTGTTTCCGAGGGATAGTCTGACGGCACAGATTTTACAGGAAAAAGGGCAGTTGCCAGTGTTTGACTCGGGCAATCCGATGATGGATGGCATCGAGTCGGAAGAGTCTGCGCCGATTTTTTATCGCCCTAACATTGATGCAGAGGAGGAAGCGCGATCGCTGACTATTTTACTGTTACCCGGTTCGAGAGCGTTGGAAGCGTATGAAAATTGGGAAAAGATTGCGATCGCAGTGCGGGAGATTGCATCTCGTTTTCGTCGGCAGTCGATATTGTTTCTAGCGGCGATCGCGCCTTCTCTTAGTTTAGAGCCGTTGAGTGCAACGGCAATGGCGAATGGATTCCAACGAAGCACTTTGCCGGAGAAACTCCCCATTGTCGATAGAGATGCGATGGCATTTTCGCGCGATGGCGTACTGCTAATTCTGACGCAAAATGCGTATCGAGATTGCTTGCTAGCTGCCGATTTTGCCGTAGCGATGGCAGGAACGGCGACAGAACAATTTGTTGGTTTGGGGAAACCCGCGATCGCGATTCCCGGACGCGGACCGCAGTATACTTACGCTTTCGCCGAAGCGCAATCGCGATTGCTGGGATGTTCTCTGATCTTGGTACAAAAACCTCAAGAAGTAGCGGAGGCAATTCAAACACTTTTAGCAGATCCCGATCGCCTGCAAGCGATCGCGGAAAATGGACGGCGACGTATGGGGACAGCAGGGGCTGCAAGACGAATTGCAGAATGTTTGAATCGTATCCTGTTATAGCTAAGGATTTAAACTCAAAATCTCTTGGATTTAAATTTTAAAGCATTATCCCTTCTACCGATGGCGATGCAACAAATATGGGGTACAGCAATGGCTATACCCCACTTTTTAAACAAATTTCTGGTTATTCAACTCAATTGAAATTAGCCGAGAACTTCTTTCGCTTTCGCTACGACGTTATCAACCGTGAAACCGAATTTCTCCATTGCTAAATCGCCAGGAGCGGAAACCCCAAAACGATTAATTCCGATCGCGTTCTCTTCACTCACAGCATAACGTCCCCATCCGAAGGTCGTACCCGCTTCTACTGAAACGCGCTTCGTAACTTCTTTTGGCAAAACGGATTCTTTGTAAGCCGCATCTTGGTCTTCAAAGATTTCCCAACTCGGCATCGAAACGACGCGAACCTTCTTACCTTCCGCGCGCAGTTTTTCGGCTGCATCGACGCACAAAAAGACTTCCGAACCCGTACCGATAAGGATAATATCGGGGGTTTCGTCGCCGCCGGAAAGGACGTAAGCGCCTTTAGCAGCATTTTCGATAGAACTGCCTTCTAAGTTGGGCAGATTTTGGCGGGAGAAGGCAATCAACGTCGATTGTTTGTGCTTGCTACCAATGGCTTTTGATCGTTCGACCGCAACCTTATACGCGCCCGAAGTTTCGTTACCATCGGCGGGACGATAAACAATTAAATCGGGAATCATACGCAGGGAGGCAATATGCTCGATCGGTTGGTGAGTCGGCCCATCTTCGCCCAAACCAATCGAATCGTGGGTCATGACCCAGATTACGCCCGCTTGTGCCAGTGCCGACAGACGAATCGCATTGCGCATATAGTCGGTAAACACCAGGAAGGTTGCGCCGTAAGGAATCAACCCAGAATTATGCAGGGCAATACCGTTACAAATTGCACCCATACCGTGTTCGCGCACGCCGAAACGCAAGTTGCGGTTTTCGTACTTACCTTTTAGGAAACTGCCGGAAACTTTGAGTTCGGTGAGGTTGGAGTGGGTTAAGTCTGCCGAACCGCCAATGAGTTCGGGGAGGACTGGGGCGAGCGCATTCAGCGTCATTTCCGAGTTTTTGCGCGTTGCCAGGGGTTTATCGGCGGGGGTATAGGTGGGCAGAGCTTTTTCCCAACCTTCGGGGAGTTTGTCAGAAATCATCCGCTCGAATTCGGCGGCTTCTTCTGCGTATTTAGATTTGTAGTCATCCCAAACCTTCTGCCATTCTGCCTCCGATTCTGCACCGCGATCGACGGCTTTGCGGAAGTGCTTGAGGGCATCTTCCGGAATGTCGAAGGGTTCGTGTTCCCAACCGAGGTTTTCGCGGGTGGCTTTCACTTCGTCGCCGCCGAGAGCCGCGCCGTGAACGCCCGCGCTGTTGGCTTTGTTGGGGGAGCCGTAACCGATGGTGGTGGTAACTTTAATCATTGAGGGCTTATCCGTCACGGATTTTGCTTCCTCAATTGCTTTGGCAATCCCATCGAGGTCGGTGTTGCCGTTTTCGACGTGGAGGATGTGCCAACCGTAAGCTTCAAAACGTTTGCTGACATCTTCGGTGAAAGAGATTTCGGTGTTGCCGTCGATGGAGATGTGGTTGTCGTCGTAGAGAGCGATAAGTTTGCCCAAACCGAGGTGTCCGGCGAGGGAGCAAGCTTCGCCAGAAATCCCTTCCATGTTGCAACCGTCGCCGAGGATGACGTAAGTATAGTGGTCTACGATGGTGCTGTCCGGTTTGTTGAATCGTGCGGCGAGGTGGGCTTCAGCCATTGCTAAACCGACACCGTTAGCAATCCCTTGACCGAGGGGACCGGTGGTGACTTCGACACCGGAAGTCATAAAGTTTTCCGGGTGGCCTGGGGTTCTCGAGTCCCACTGACGGAAGTTTTTGATATCGTCGAGGGTGACGCTATCGTAGCCGGTGAGGTAGAGCATGGCATATTGAAGCATACAGCCATGTCCGGCGGAGAGGACGAAGCGATCGCGGTTAATCCATTGGGGATTTTTGGGGTTGTAGCGCATAGCGCGATCCCAGAGGACAAAGGCCATCGGCGCTGCGCCCATCGGCAAGCCAGGGTGTCCGGATTTTGCCTTTTCGACTGCATCAATAGCTAAAAAGCGAATGGAATTAATGGCAACTTCTTCAAGCGATTGGGTAGCAACGACCATAATCTGTTCTTTTAAGGAGTGAGACTACAAAACTGGAGCGCAAAACTGCTTTCAATCTTAAAACTGGATGGCACGGATCGCCCCGAGGTACTATATCATCATCCCATCTGTAGGGATCGATGGGCAAGCAGTTGATAATTGACAATTAATAATTGACAATTGACAGTTAAACTGTTGAGCGATCGCTGTTTATGGCTTTTTTTTACTCTCGTACCGTGCGTTTGGCTGATACCGATGCAGCCGGTGTTATTTATTTTGCAAACGTTCTCAATATTTGCCATGAAGCTTACGAGCAAGCTTTGATAGTGGCGGAGATTGCATTGGGAACGATGATTTTGGATTTTGGCGTGGCGCTGCCGATCGCGCATAGTGCTTGCGATTTTTTGCAGCCCATCGCTTGGGGCGATATCCTTCAAGTTAGCGTGGCGCTGCGGGAGTTGCGCGATCGCAGTTTCGAGCTTGCCTACGAAGTTCGCTTATCCTCCGAACGCCTTGCTGCTAACGCCATCACTCGCCACGTCTGCATTTGCGCCCAAACTCGCCGCAAACAAGCTCTGCCCGACGCGATCGCACAAGCCTTGCGATCGCTTGCCTAAAAAAAATTTCTATTCCCCCCTTGTAAAACTCCACACAGTTCTGCTACAATTAGAAACTGTGGTTAAGTTAATCATCTAGCTATCCTCAGTAGCTCAGTGGTAGAGCGGTCGGCTGTTAACCGATTGGTCGCAAGTTCGAATCTTGCCTGGGGAGTTGAAGCGCAAAATCTTAAAAAATCGGGGAGAATTCAAATTTCTCTTCTTCAATCGCGCTATGACTATAGTTAGTCTAGACTGGAGTAATTCAGTTAAAAAACGATCAGTAAGAGCAGCAATGAGCAGCAACATCGAAGAACAAATTCAACAAGAGCGCGAAAATGCTAGAGCCGTTTGCAATACCGACGGCAGCAACGCAGCGGAATGTGCGGCTGCTTGGGACGCAGTAGAGGAACTGCAAGCCGAAGCATCCCACCAACGGCAATCTAAGCCCAAAGCCAATTCTCTGGAACAATACTGTAGCGATAATCCCGACGCAGTAGAGTGTAGAATCTACGACGACTAAAATCCGTCAGGCGGAATTAGAATTATAAAAACCCGGTTTCCCTGAGAAACCGGGTTTTTAAGCAACTGGAAGCTATAATCGGAAAGTTTGAGAATGCGAGTAACACGCGATGGAAAATGCAGTCTGGTTTAAGCCGCTGATTTGGATGGACTACCGTCTCGCTGTTTTATTAGCAGCGGCAATTCCCTTAGTTTTACTCATTTGGGCGCTATTTAAGCGCGCCGAAGCGATTACTCGCTTGTTAGTTATTTACTGGCGGGTTGCAAGTCTGCTCGCGATCGCGCTTTACTTAATGATTCCAGCATGGCGCATTGCCTTCATTGCCGGATTTGCCGCTCGGATCTTAATTCCCATCTCCCTTTGGTTTTGGATCGATCTCAATGAAGAAATCGACGATCGCCCGCCAGACGGAATTAAGCTCGCAACAACGGCATGGCGCTGGGCGATGACAGTCTATTGTATCCTTAGCGCGATCGCTTCCCTACCTTTTCTTTCCTGTGCTTTTAGCAACAACGCCAACCAACTCCCCGGTTGTCGCGCATGGATGGAAGTTCCTTGGACTTACTACCACTTCCTACACTACAAAGCCGACTATAGTAACGTCGGATTGCTCGGATTCCTTGGGGCGGTCGGTTTGTGCTTCTATGTTGTTTCGTTCCTATATTTTCTGTTAATCAAGCTCGGCAAACAAGGGCGATCGGCAATGGAAAGATGATAGTAATTGATAATTGACAAGGGATAATTGATAATGAGGAGAACAGAAAAGTTAACTCGCCCCTCTCCGATTTAGTTTGTTTAAATCAGCCTATATTACAAAGTCAGTTATTGCAGTCAACCACGATCGGAAAAAGTAAAATTGAGTAGTTCGATTGAAAAACGCTTAGAAGCCTATACCTTAAAACATCCCCAAGAAGTCCTAATTGTGACTGTTGAAGGAGATGGAGAAGGCGATTGTATCCTCATTTTTAAAGGATTTTCAAGCTCCTTAATGCGTTCCACCGCTTTCGACCCAGATACGCCCGTCTTCCCAGCAGAGGCGCGTATTATTGCGATCGATCGCGCCGTCAGTCCCTTCAATCCCGCTTCTCCTCGCTACATCCAACAAGGCTTAAGTTGGGAGGAGATGGAACCATTACTTGATTAGGAACAGATAATTACGCGCGCCGCTGAACTTCAAAAATCTTAATGAAAATGACGCAAGAATCGGTTTAACCTAACAGTTTGGGTAGTTTTTTGCCTATTCCACGTCAACCGCTTCGCTCTATATCAAAAATTCATTAGGAAATCGAGCATGAGTGTCAATTTATCTACAATGCTGCGCGAAGGGACAAAGAAATCCCATACGGCTGCTGAAAACGTCGGATTTGTCAAGTGCTTTTTAAAAGGTGTTGTTGAAAAGAACTCTTATCGAAAATTAGTTGGAAATCTCTACTTCGTTTACTCCGCAATGGAAGAAGAGATGGAGAGACATCGCAATCACCCCGTCCTCTCCGGCGTTTATTTTCCCGAATTAAACCGCAAGCAAAGTTTGGAAGAAGATTTACAGTTTTATTACGGCCCGAACTGGCGCTCTCAAGTACGAGCTTCTGAAGCGGGAGAAGCCTATGTTAACCGCATTCGGGAAATTTCCAATACCAAACCCGAACTCCTGATCGCTCACCTCTACACTCGCTATCTCGGCGACCTTTCTGGCGGACAAATCCTCAAGAAAATTGCTCAAACTGCAATGAATCTTGCTGACGGTCAAGGCACGAGTTTTTATGAATTTCCTGAAATTCCTGACGAAAAAGCCTTCAAGCAAGAGTATCGCCAGCGTTTAGATGAAACACCCATCGACCAAGCAACAGCGGATGAAATTGTCGATGAAGCAAATGCTGCCTTCGGAATGAACATGAAAATGTTCCAAGAATTGGAAGGAAATTTAGTGAAAGCAATCGGGACGATGTTGTTTAATACGCTAACGCGCCGTCGCTCGCGCGGTAGCACGGAAGCTGATGCTAGCTTAGCGACGGCTAAGTAAGTTCGACGCGAGAGAACCATTAAGCATGGGCAGGGACGTTACCTTTAACGTCCCTTCTTAATTATTAATGCGATCGCGCGTTAGCCAACTCAATTCGAGCAATTTAATGAAGCAACGGCTGTATATCGAGATGGGCGGCGACTAAATCCGCGATTCCGTCCAACATCACCTCGCGCTGTTCGCGATAGTTGGGAACCCCCGTTGGGAGAGACAATAAACCGCGTCGCTGGCGAAGATGATTCAGCCACGCCCTGCGCCATGCCCCATTATCAAACAAACCGTGCAGATAGCAGCCCCAAGTCAGCATCGCTTTATCGACAATCCCCAAACTCGGATCGTTAAATAAAGGGTGATAATCTTCCTTCAGTTGCCCCTTCTTCAACTCCACGAGAAGCGAACGCCCTTGGTGGATTTCGTACCCTTCCACCGGCAATCCCGCTGTCGGGAATTCCGAATTAACCGTTCGCTGGCGCACGACTTTATTACGCGAGAGAATGGTTTTGAGAGGCAGCAGGTTCAAACCGCGACACTCCGCGATCGAACCTTCCAACTTTTCGGGATCGCTGACCATTTGACCGAGCATTTGGAAGCCGCCGCATATTCCCATTACGGTTCCACCCGCTGCCGCATATTCTTGAATTCTCTGCGCCGTGCCGCTTTCATGGAGAACAGTTAAGTCGGCGATAGTGGTTTTTGACCCCGGTAGGATAATGGCATCGGGATAGCCCAGCGATTGACCGGGATCGATATACTTGACGCAAACACTCGGTTCGGCTTCTAAGGGGTCAAAATCGGTAAAGTTGGCGATGCGCGGCAGGCGAATAACCGCAATCGTCAGTTCGGGATTGGGTTTGCGTCCGCGTCGTTCCAGTAAATCGAGGGAGTCTTCCGCCGGAAACATTCGATCGCTCCAAGGAATCACCCCCAAAACGGGAATTCCAGTATACTGCTCGAGCCAATCGATTCCCGGTTGCAAGATCGATCGCTGGCCGCGAAATTTATTAATCGCAACTCCTTTGATTAACTTTCGCTCTTCCGGTTCGAGTAAGGCTAGAGTTCCCACAACATGAGCAAAAGCGCCGCCGCGATCGATATCGACGACGAGGAGAGTCGGCGCATTGAGATAGCGCGCCACGCGCATATTGGTGAGATCGCGGTGTTTGAGGTTAATTTCCGCCGGACTGCCCGCCCCTTCGCAGACAATCAGATCGAATTCGCTCGAAAGGCGTTCTAACGAGTCTTGAATGGCTTGCCAACCGATGTTGAAATAATTTTCGTAATAGTCACTCGCACTGGTAGTACCGACAGCTTTTCCATGCAGAATAACTTGCGAAGTGGCATCGCCTTGCGGTTTGAGCAAGATGGGGTTCATTTCTACCCAAGGTGTAACTCCCGCCGCCCAAGCTTGTACAGCTTGAGCGTAGCCAATTTCTCCGCCCATTTGGGTGACGTAGGCATTGAGGGCCATATTTTGACCTTTGAAGGGCGCGACTCGCCAGCCGCGACGCGCCAGAATTCGACATAATCCTGCGGTTATTAAGGATTTTCCTGCGTGGGAGGTAGTTCCCACTACCATAATTGATTTCATAGGGGAATATGAGGTTTTATAAGGCGAGAGATCGGCTTTTTTTACTTTTACGATTGCGATCGGTTCCGTCTCATCGCTAAGCGCTTTTAAAAAGGCAGTCTCAGCCAACGGTTGAGGGCATTGACGATGCGATCCCACACAGAAGCGCGTAGCGGCGCGTGTAACGAGTCAGAGGGGATCTTAACACCCGCTTTTTCGTACCGTTCGACGATTTGCCGTCCGAGGGGGGTGAGGCGGAAGCTGTCGGTGATGCCCTGGCCATCAACTTCACGTCGCAGCAAACCGACTTGGATGAGCCAAACGAGGTGACTTTCTGCGACTAATTCTAGCAGGGGACGTTGAGTGTGTCTTCGCTCGACCCCAGAACTCCCTACAATTTCGTTTAAGGGAACGCTGCGATCGCGCATTGTCGTAAAAAGCAAAAGTTTAAAGGGCGAACAGCGCAACGCGCGTTCTGCGCGCGCAACAGTTTGGGGAGAGTAAGCGATGGGTATTTGGGATGGGGCGATGGGGGAACTCATGAGAATCTTGATTTTTTATCGATCGCGAGGGCAGGAGAGAATCTCAATTATGGCTTTAATCTTGCGGTAACGTCACCTCCCGATTCCCCAAGGAGCAGTAGGATGGTAGGGTCGCTGTGAAATTTTGGATTCGTCAATGGCTTATTTAACGGATTTGGGCGATATTAAAGCTGCGATCGTGCATTTTCGCCAGCGTTCTCGGTTGTGGTTAGATACGGAAGTTGCTGACTTTCGCAGCCAGAAACCGCGACTCTCGTTGATTCAGGTATTGGACGATCCGAGCGATGAAACGGGCGATCGCGTGACGATTCTGGATGTCCTCGACTGTCCCGATGCGATCGCTCTCTTTATCGAACAAATTATGCTCGATCCTGAAATCGAGAAAGTTTTCCATAATGCCAAATACGATCTCAAGTTTTTAGGAAAACAAAAGGCAAAGCAGGTAACTTGTACCTTAGAACTGGCGAAAAAAATCCCCTACTATCTTGCACCCGTTAACGACTATACGCTTAAAACTTTAGCCGAGAAACTCTGCAATCTTCCCGCGATCGATAAAACCGAACAGCAAGGAGACTGGGGACAACGCCCGCTAACTTCCTCGCAGTTACACTATGCAAAAATGGATGTTGTTTACCTTACTAAACTTCATCGACGCTTGTTAGAACTTCAAGCTTTAGTCGAGCGCGACCCAGAAACCGAAAACTTAGAAGCATTGCTCCTACGTTACCGTCAAATCGAGCATCAATGGCAATGTTTGAGTACAGAAATGGAGCATTTAAGAACCCGAATTAAAGCAACGATGCAACACCAAGAAGTTGAGGAACAAGCGGGTTTTAAGTTATCGATGCAGAAGCGCACCACGCGCCGCATTTCGTTCCAAGAACTCGCGCGATTTGCTCGCGAAACGGGGGCAGACTTCGACTTATCGATCGCACTCAATAAAAACCAGCAAACGGCGTTGGGCGAGTATCTGGAGGTTTTACCGATTGAGGAAGAGGTTAGCGCGATCGCGATGCTGAAAGTTTCTGCCCAAGATGAGGAAGATATTCCGTTTTAGCGTTGAATGGAGCAAGTGCGATCGCGAGGTGAGATTTGCGTTAAAGCACTTTTACCCCAGTTTCATGAGGGTTTCAGCCTTTCACCCGCCGGAACAGGGTTTTGCGTTAAAGCACTTTTACCCCAGTTTCATGAGGGTTTCAGCCTTTCACCCGCCGGAACAGGGTTTTGCGTTAAAGCACTTTTACCTCAGTTTCATGAGGGTTTCAGCCTTTCGCTCGCCGGAACAAGGTTTTGCGTTAAAGCACTTTTACCTCAGTTTCATGAGGGTTTCAACCTTTCGCCCGCCGGAACAGAGTTTTGCGTTAAAGCACTTTGCTTTAAGCCCAGAAAGGAAGATAACGAGCATAGCGCGTGGACATCGACTCCGAAATATCCATCTTAATAAAACCTGCTTCCTTCGTCGCCCCGATAATCAGGGAAACAGTCGCTTGCTTGGATTCATTCAAGCGAAATCGCTCCCGTAGACTCTGATTGGACATACGTTTATTGTTGATATACAACAGACAGCAATGCTGGTAGCAGGCTCGAATTCGGTCTGCTTTGCTCATATCATCAAAATCCTGGTGAGCAAACAAGATAGTTGTAGTACGAATATCATCTGCCCGAAAGTCCGGTGCGGGGAGTTGATAGGCTTCAACTGCATTAATAACCTTATCAATGCCACTCCCTTTTTCTTCACAAATACCGAAACGTCTCATTAGATCGGCGAGTTGCTCGTTGCGAGAACGATATTCATCAATAAAGCGCTCTACCTTGATAGGAGGAATTCCGGGATTAGATATTTCGATGCGATCGCTGTACATTTCGATCGCCACTGAAGCCCCTGTAACTAGAAAGTCTTGGTGAATTAGAGCATTAGCAATTAATTCCCGTAGAGCTTGTTTTGGAAACATTTTAATTTCTTCTCGCACGACTTCTTCCACACAACGATTTTGCGGAGCCGACAAATAAACAAAATCAACTAGACCCTCAAAGCCGACTGCATAACCTTTTGAGCCAGTACGATCTATATGGGTCTTTTACTTACCACTGCCTTCATAAAAGATAACTCGCGCTGCTTTACGGGCTAGCGACGAAGAAAAGCGTTCGAGTTTTTTGGCAAGTAGGATAGCTGAGATATTTGAAATCGTCCAACCGTCCGACATTTTGTAAAGTAATCGATCGCTTTGCAATCTTTCTAGTACGGCATTACGATGGGTAGGATAAGGAAGCTTTAAAAGCTCAAAATAGGTTTGCGTATCTAACAAATCAATAACTTCACCTGCTGCCAGAGCGGAAGCAGCGGGTTCGCAAAACCAATCGTGTCGATCTTCAGCAAAAATACGCTTTAGCATATCGGATGTCATCGCTACGAGTTCTTCACCTGCTCGCATGAGGTACGCTCCGTCTAAAGCAATCGGTTGTCCGGTCGGTCGGCTAGGGATTTCAAAGATTAACACTCGACCGTCAGAATGTTGTAATTCTGTCGTATCAACGCGCAAGTGAAGTTTTTTGACAATTTGGGCTTTAATTTTGTTAAGCGATTCAGGTGTTGAAAAGGCGTGAGAACCAACAACTTGACGCGGGCGCTTATCGGTAATGCCGAAAATTAAATATCCTCCTCCTTCATTTGCGATGGCGACGCAATATTTCATCAGTTTGACAGTATCAAATTGATTTTTTGCTTCTTTAAATTCAAGTTTTTCGTTTTCTACAGGTGCATTCAACCAATCTTGGAGGGTGTTGAGAGTTATCATGCTTTCTTTCTCTCTATTTCAGCTAATAGATACAAAGCACTACCATATTTCGGAAAGCGGAATAGTTTTACCTGTTAATGCTTCTTGAAACCCTTCGTAAATTCCCTCCATAATTATTTCAAGGGAGGTATCGTCAGCATCTTCTTCGTTTTCTTCAGATATTAATACAATAACGCGGACGCGCTGAGGTTTGGTGGTTTCTAACGCGCGATCGAGGGTAAGTTCTCCTCTTTCATTAATTGTCGCTGTAGTTTCTATGGCTTTCATCGTCAGTTGGAGTATTGATGAATTACCTATTAATTTTAACCGATTTCCGTTGTACGCCACTGAAGTTTGAGGTTAATCCAAAAGTTCCAAAAGGTAACTACGGCGATCGCAATCAATTTTGCTGCATACTCGTTGACATGAAGCAGGTTATAGAGAATATTGACCAACAAGACATTTAAGATCAAACCCGCCAGACAAATTGCATTGAACTTTAACAAGCGCTTAAACCATTTCTTCCAGCCTTTTTGAGGACGGGATTTATCGCGATACGTCCACAGATCGTTCCAAAGAAAGTTATTAATAATTGCCACTTCCGCTGAAAGTATGGCACTGCGCGTCAAGCCTAATCCCCATTCAGTTCGCAGCAGGTAAAATAAGCTTAAATCGACGACTAAGCCGGTAGCACCGACGGCAATAAAACGCAGAAACCGCTCGACGGGCCATAGGGAACGCCGCAAACGCAAGAGGTGCTGGATGTATTCGAGATATTGCTTGGCGGTAACTTTGCTTTCCCCTTCTTGGCGTTCTTGGAAAATGTAGCCGACTTCCCGACAGCAGCGAATGTCGCCGCGCCCGATGACTTCTAAGAGGATTTTATAACCGATGGGGTCGAGAGGTTTGCCTGCGATCGCGTCTCGCTTCACTAAAAAATAGCCGCTCATCGGATCCGACACGCGCCCGACAACGCCGGGTAAAATGGTCAAACCTAATATCTGTGCGCCTCGCGATAAGATACGGCGAAAGATATTCCAGTCGCTTACGCCGCCTTCTTCGATATGGCGACTGGCGACAGCGAGATCCGCGCCTTTTTTGATTTCTTCCCACAGTTGCAGCAAAATTTCGGGTGGATGCTGCAAATCGGCATCAATTGCCCCAAATACGAAGCCTCGCGCGACTTGCCACCCGCGCACGACGGCGGTGGAGAGTCCTCGTTCTTCAATACGTCGCATCACTCGCAGTTGCGGATATTGGGGGATGAGGGACTGGGCAATTTCCCAGGTGCGATCGGGGCTGTCGTCATCGACGATAATCAGTTCGTAGCGATCGCGCAATACTGGATCGAGGAGGTAACATAATTTACTAACGAGGGTTTCAATATTCTGGCTTTCTTTGTAGGTAGGGATGGCAATCGAAAGCAGAATCGGACTCGGGGCGGGGGGATGTGCCGGAACGATGAGAGAACCGACGGGAACCAAGAGTAGGGAGTTATTGAGATTGACGCGATCGGACATTAGGGAATAATTGATAATGGACAATGGACAATGGATAACGTCTTTCAAATCCAATCGCAGTCTAAACTGTTATTTAATCCTAAAGCCTCAATCCGTTGGGGCGACTTGAGAAAAACCCGGTTTCTTTAAGAAGCCGGGTTTTTATGCCAAAAGACGGTTGAATTCGACCTTACTCCTCCCGATACGCTTCCATTCCTTCGCAAGAACAGATTAAGTTACGATCGCCGTAAGCATTATCAATCCGCCCTACCGTCGGCCAATATTTATGTTCCTTCGTCCAAGGGGCGGGATAAGCGGCTTCCTCGCGGCTGTAGGGATGCGTCCATTCGCCGCAGAGTAAAGATTCGGCTGTATGGGGCGCATTTTTGAGGGGATTGTCCTCGCGATCGATTGTACCCGACGAAATGGCATCTGCTTCGCCCGCGATCGCTAACATCGCCTCGCAAAAACGGTCTAACTCCTCCTGACTCTCGCTTTCCGTCGGTTCTACCATCATCGTCCCAATCACCGGCCAAGACATTGTAGGCGCGTGGAAGCCATAATCCATCAACCGCTTTGCCACATCATCCACCTTCACACCCGCCCGTTTATCCATCGGGCGTAAATCAATAATGCACTCGTGCGCCACCAATCCCGATTTTCCTTTAAATAACACCGGATAAGCCCCTTCCAAGCGTTGAGCGATGTAATTCGCATTGAGGATGGCGATTTTCGTGGCTTCCGTCAATCCCTCTGCCCCCATCATGGCAATATACATCCAGGAAATGACCAAAATGCTGGCACTACCCCAAGGCGCGGCTGCAATCGCACCGATGCTGGTTTCATCCCCTAACTCGACAACTAAATGTCCCGGCAGATAAGGCACGAGATGCGCCGCTACGCCAATCGGGCCAACCCCCGGGCCGCCGCCACCGTGGGGAATGCAGAAGGTTTTGTGTAAGTTCAAATGACAGACATCCGCACCGAAATCACCGGGACGACACAACCCGACTTGCGCGTTCATGTTCGCCCCATCCATATACACCTGTCCGCCGTAATGATGGACGGTTTCGCAAATTTCGACAATTCCTTCTTCAAAGACACCGTGCGTCGAAGGATATGTCACCATCAATGCTGCTAAATTATCGCCGTGCTTCTCGGCTTTTGCTTTTAAATCGGCTAAGTCAATATCGCCCTGTTTGTCGCACTTCACCGCCACCACTTTCATCCCGCACATGACTGCACTGGCGGGATTGGTTCCGTGGGCAGATTCGGGAATCAAACAAATATTGCGATGGGCTTCGCCGCGATGTTCGTGGTAGGCGCGGATGACTTGCAAACCGGCATATTCGCCCTGGGAACCGGCATTGGGTTGCAGGGAAACGCCAGCAAAGCCGGTGATTTCTGCCAGCCAGCTTTCCAGTTGTTGGAAAAGTTCTTGATAGCCTCGGGTTTGGGAACGGGGGGCGAAGGGATGAATTTTGCCGAATTCGGGCCAGGTGACGGGAATCATCTCGGCGGTGGCGTTGAGTTTCATCGTGCAGGAACCCAAGGGAATCATGGAGGTGGTGAGGGATAAATCCTTGGTTTGCAACTGATGCAGGTAGCGCAGCATTTCACTTTCGGAATGGTAGCGGTTGAAGACGCGATCGCGCAAATAGTCGCTGCTGCGGGCGAAAGGTGCATAAAAATCGAAGCGCGCTTCCTGTTCTAACTCTTCAGCGGTAAAGGGTAGCGTTTCGCGTCCGGCTAATAGCTGCCACAGTTGGGTGACATCTTCTAATGTGGTCGTTTCATCCAGGGAAATACAAACGAAACCCGGTTCGACGAGGCGCAAGTTTACCCCCTTCGTTTCCGCCGCTTGCACCACGGCTTTTGCCCCCGCCTCGCCAACGCACAGGCACACGGTATCGAAGAAGGGAATCTCGTCAATGCTGTAGTTGAGGCGTTTTAAACCGGCGGCGAGGAGGACGGCAAGGGTGTGGATGCGAGACGCGATCGCACGCAGTCCTTCCGGGCCGTGATAGACTGCATACATCGAAGCCATCACCGCTAAAAGAACCTGCGCCGTACAAATATTACTGGTTGCTTTTTCGCGCCGAATGTGCTGTTCGCGGGTTTGTAGGGCGAGGCGCAAAGCTGGTTTGCCGTGGCGGTCTTTAGAAACGCCGACGATACGGCCGGGAATGCTGCGTTTGTACTCGTCGCGCGTCGCAAAGTAAGCAGCGTGAGGCCCGCCGTAACCCAGCGGTACGCCGAAACGTTGGGTACTGCCGACGGCAATATCCGCGCCGAACTCGCCGGGAGGGGTGAGGAGGGTTAAACTGAGGGGGTCGGCGGCGACGGTGACGAGGGCGGAAACTTGGTGCGCGCGATCGATAAAATGACGATAATCGGCTACAGCCCCGTAAGTATCGGGATATTGTAATAAAGCACCGAAGATGGGTTGCTCGAAGTCAAACTCGTAGTAAGGGCCGACTAAAACCTCAATTCCCAAAGGTTTGGCACGGGTGGCAACGACCTCAATCGTTTGCGGGTGACAGCTATCGGCAATGAAGAAGGTGTTGGATTTATTCTTGCACAGATGGTAACTCATGCTCATCGCTTCGGCGGCAGCAGTCCCCTCATCGAGAAGGGAAGCGTTGGCAATGGGGAGTCCGGTTAAATCCGCAATCAGCGTTTGAAAATTCAGCAGCGCTTCTAAACGTCCTTGGGCAATTTCTGCTTGATAGGGCGTATAGGCAGTATACCAGCCCGGATTTTCCAGGATATTGCGCTGAATCACCGGCGGCGTGATGCAATCGTAATAACCCATACCAATGTAGGAACGAGCAATCTGATTCTGCGAAGCAATTTGTTTTAATTGCGCTAAAGCTGCCGTTTCGGTTTTCGATGCGGGGAGTTGCAAAGGTTTTTGGAGACGAATGGCAGCGGGAACTGCTTTGTCAATCAAAGCATCGAGCGTCTCGCACCCCAACACTCCCAGCATTGTTGCCACTTCTTTTGCGTTTGAGCCGATATGTCGCCGCGCAAACTCATCAGCAGCGATTCTGAGGTTGGGAACTTGAGGCTTGAATTCGGGTTGAGAGTGAGCCAAAGCGAGATTGACAGCGAGTTCTGGATTAGCCATTCGTCAGATAGATGGGGGTGAAACAAGGGATGAATTGCGAGCCGAGAAACTCCGCCCGCAGTGTTCTTATTATTTTGTAACAAATTTAGCCAGATACAAGCGTCACTTGCGATACTGCAAAAAAAACATGAGAGGACGCGATCGATTTCTATCGGTGGAAAGCAATATCCAAAAGGAGTAGGCTGTTTCGTTAGGATTTGTCCGGATCGCATAACTACGGAGAGTAAGATGTAGCAGTAAGCTTTGGTGGGCAAGGTCGTTGAAAATAATCTTTTAAACACGAGATTCTCTCTTGCCCACCCTACCTCTTGCCTAAAAACTTCTTTATAGAGGAGTAAAACAGCACTTAAAGCCTAATTTTGAGTAGAAGCAGCCACGTTTCCCTCAATAGCTAAATGAGTTAAGAATTCTTCAATTTCTTTTCCGCCCATTTCTCTGAAATGCCTTTTCTCATGAAAGAGAATATAGCGTTTAATCCAATTTTAGACCGCTGCAACTTCACCATACTGCCGAGGAAGTAACCTTATGAGTCCCTTACCACCATTTCCATTAAAAAACTTTAACCTTGCTGGAGATGCCGGTACTGATCATAAAGTCAGTGGGCAAATAGCTCAAGTTAACAGTTGCCCAGAACCCCTGACTGATGCTGAAGTACATTTAACTGTCTGGTATCTCATTCCTGAAGGTGATAATTGGCTTTTCCCTCAGCGCACCTTTACGTCAGACAACTATTATGCTGGATATGACAAGTTGGTTGTTGGGACAAATGTACAACTTGTTCAGGGGCAACCGGTTGCAAAGACTAAGGTAAATGATGAGGGTTTATTCACTTTGAAATGGAAAGAGGTGGTGACGGCCAACAGGACTCCGTATCTCAAGGCACATCATATTAGAGAGAGTAACTTCGATCCATCTGATCCTACAGGCTATAGAGAGATTACGGTTAAGAGAGTTTATAAGGTGGGAGGGTTGCACAAGATCGCAGAAGCAGACCAGATACCTGATTGGTCTATCGACTTTAACCCAATGGTACTACTAGAGTTTTTTGGGACTGAGACACAAAAGCAACTTCCTCCACTTACAGCAAGGTGTATTCCGATCCTTCCTGGATGAAGAGTAGGTCTAACGATTTGTTCAATTATTAGTGCTTTGTCATAGACAAAGCACAACTGGTCTTGCCAAAACTGGAACCCGTCATGAAAATCTTTTGTGCGTTTCTTCTTATACTGTCCCTTTCGTTTACTAGTATCAATACTGCTTATGCTCAACGTCCTAGTTGTTCAAACACTAATGACTGCACAACACCACGGCAATGTAGAAATTATTCATCGTCTGTATATGTTAATTGCAATGGTTTAGGAAAATTATTCGGATGTAAAAGTACGTCTGGTGTGTGTAGCTTGTTTTGCTCCAATGAAGTTTTATTTGCACAACGGTGCGTATCACCCTGCACTAGCAATAGCCAATGTGTTTCAGGCGAAAGATGTACAGGAAGTGCTACACAAAAGTTTTGTACAAAATTGTAAACTCTACCAATAGCTTTTAGTAAACGTAGGGTGGGCAAGGTAACGAGTAGGATTGTTTGAGAGATTCATTAAGATAACCTTGCCCACCAACCTCGTTGCGGTGGGCATCGCCGCAAGACCTTTTGACTTATGGCACAATTTTAAATCGGCAATGCCCACGCTACTGAGAATTGACTCAAAGTTCAAATACTTGAAGAAGTCCGAAACGTGCTCATATTTGTTCTCTCTGGAGTATGTACGTTCTGTCCGAGTATCGTATTAGAGCGTGATGCTTTGTTCATTGATGGCATATATCTCGATCGGAAGCATCTCGTCTTAACACTTAGAACCATGATACTTAAACAATTCGCTGAGACTGACACAGAGCAATTTCTCTGAGCATCAGCTAAGATTAATAAACGATGTGCGATTGTGGTTTTTGCCACAACAAAATCATGACTGAACTCCTTCAACAGGCGATCGCCCAAATCCAAAAACTCCCACCCGACCAACAAGATGCGATCGCGGCTCAATTTTTGGCAGAGTTGCAGGACGAGCAAAAATGGGAAACCCGTTTTGCTGCCACGACAGACGATCGATGGGATCGGATGGCGGCAATGGTGCGGCAGGAGATCGCGGCAGGAGAAACTGTTCCACTTGATGAGGTCTTCCCAACCCAAAAATGAGATCGAGTGTCGCACAAAGTTTTTGAGGTCAGCCATGCGCTTTCTACTAACTAAGGTTTTCAAGAAAGTACCCGAAGGATATATTAGTTTTGTTGAAGAATTACCTGGAGCTAACACCCAAGCTGATACTATTGAGGAAGCTCGCTCAAACCTAGAAGAGGCTATTGAGTTAGTTCTTAATGCTAATCGTTCGCTTTCCGAAGAACAGCTTCTTGCTATTCTGGCGGTAGCAGGTAGTGCGCGAGTTCGGGATACCGAATAAATAAGCCGTCAACACTGGCGAGTTTAGCTTCATATTCTAGGGCCGTGGCGATAATTGCGCGATCGAAAGGATCTTTATGAATAGAAGACAGATTGACCGCACGACAAGCAATTTTAGGAGTAAAAGGTAGGAGGTTAATTTGTGCTGGTTCTAACGCTTCTTGTAACCATAAGTTGACGGGACAAGGTAATTCTAAACGTCTTCTTTTGTTAGCGATTGCAATTTCATAACAGGATAAAGCAGATACCCCCACTTCTTCCGCTGTTTCAATGCGGTCTTGCCAGGATAAAGGGAATCGTTCAAACTCCCGATTTATCCACCAAAACCAAATATGGGTATCCAGCACAATTATTTCAGACATTCCCAATCTTCTTCATCGACAATTGGACTCACTATATCTCCTAAAAGTTTAGCTTTACCAGCAATTGATGCTGGTGGAAATCGACGTTTCTTTTCAGATTCAACTTTTTCTTCCAGAACAGTAATAATGAGACGAGCAGTCTCAACAGTTGGCTTTTCATCCAACCACTTTACTTCGCCATTTTCATAAATTGCTTCATAGCTTTTTAACATCTTTAATTCCTCTGAGCTAGTGCCTAGGTTGTTCTATTTTAGCGAAAAAGTAGCGCAGTCCAGTAGGGTGGGCAAGGTAACGAGTAGGATTGTTTGCGAGATTCATTAAAATAACCTTGCCTACCAACCTAGTCGTGGTGGGGATTGCTGCTACACCTCAAAGCTTGAAGAGTGAACTTTAAATTGGCAATGTCTACCGCTGTTCATTTGCGTTACATTGAAGGAAGTAAGCGCGATCGATAATTTCGAGTATTGGGCAATTTAACTAACTGCAAAACCATCGTACTGGCGGATAAAAGGAGAATGGTAGGCTAGGAGAATATCTGTTTTAAAAATTCCAGCTTCAATAAATTCTTTATCAAAATGGTCTTATAATGAAAGAATGCGCTATCTCAATCTTATCATGCCAGCCAAAGACGTTTACCATGATTCCGTAAAACAGGCACTCATCAATGATGGCTGGACAATTCTCAAGGAAAACTACGAACTGGAGTACGGGGGAGATAACTTATATCCAGATTTTGCTGCCGAGAAATCTATTGCTGCAACCCGAGACAAAGAAAGAATACTTGTGGAAGTCAAAAGCTTCATCGGACGATCTTTCATTACTGACCTACAAGCTACCATCGGTCAGTACATCATGTACAAAGAAGTTGTCGAAGCTCAAACCCTGGATTTCAAGCTATACTTGGCAATTCCAGCTAACTTGTACGATAATAAATTTCAAACCCCACTAGCTCAATTAATGATTCAAAAAAACCAAGTTAACCTATTGGTTTTCGATCCAATCCAGGAGGTCATTGAAAGATGGATAAACTCGATCGCTACCGAAGCTTAATCCAAAAAATCCTAGAAGAATATCAGCAGCTAGGATCGGGCAATTCCGATGTCGAATCTGTCTTGCTGCTCGATCCGAAGAGCGAGCATTATCTTCTCATAAAGATGGGTTGGCATCAAGATAATCGCATCAACTGCAATGTCCTTCACGTTCGCCTGAAAGACGGAAAAATCTGGATTGAAGAAGACCGGACTGAGGACGGTATTGCAACCGATTTACTCCAAGCAGGGGTGTCCCGTGAAGATATTGTCCTCGCCTTTCATCCACCGCGTTTGCGTCAGTTTACTGAATTTGCAACTGCGTAACGCGATTACTCTTAGAGAAAGCATCGCACATCGCGCATCAAGAGCGATCGCGCACTTATCTAATTCACAGCCAACAAACCCGACATATTCAGCACTTTTTCTGACCAGATTTTTACCTGTTCGCTAACTTTTATTCGCTGCTGAACGTCCGATCGAATCTTTGTAAACGTAGGGTGGGCAAGGTAACGAGTAGGATTGTTTGAGAGATTTATTAAGATAACCTTGCCCACCAACCTAGTCGTGGTGGGCATTGCCGATTTAAAATTGTGCCATAAGTCAAAAGGTCTTGCGGCAATGTCTACCCTACAAAAAGCCATACAAATACGTTGAAACTTTTCACGTAATACCAATTGAATATGACGTTGTACAGAATTGACTCTGCTCAATTTTGGGTTAAGAGATTGGTGCGTTACACTGTCGCTAACACACCCTACTTTTGATTCTATGAAAAGTTACGAGGGCGAAGGCGGATAAATGCTCAGACATTGTACCGCTCGCAAGGTTGCAGCAGCCGCATAATTTCGCTGGGCGGGCGCGTTGGGGGCAAATTTAGTCCCTTTTTCATCGAGATACGTTGCAACTCTTTGTTGAAAACAGTAAGAAGACATCTGCTGAATTTTATTTTCAGCCCAATGTCCCCGAACATCGGAGAAGGGAAGCGGTGGGAGTGCGCCGAGGAATTGTTGCGCGTCCCAGTTACCGCGCCATTCTACCAAAAAGCGATCGACCGCATCCAACATAACGATGAGTTCGGCACGGGTGACGGTTTGGGTGGGACGAAAAGTACCGTCTGGATAGCCGCGTATAATGCCTAAATCTTTCATGTATTGAATCTTGGCAGCACTCCAACGATTTTTACTCGTGTCGGGGAAAGGATTGCTGCTGACTTGAGTTGGAACTTTAGGCAAAGGTTTAGGAGTGGGGGGAGAGGAAAGGTTAAGGTTCGTTAAAGGAACTTTCGGCATCGCGTCTACCATAATTGATAGCAATTGTTCTCGCGTCAGAGATTCTCGCGGTCGAAAGGTTCGGTCTGGGAAACCGGATACAATACCAGAACGAGCAGCAGTGTCGATTTCTCCGACATAGGTATCTCCTTCAATATCCAAAAATTGCCTTTCTGGTGCGGGTTGTGCGGAAACCGGGAGGTATGGGGCTGCGATTAAACTTGTTAAAACCAAAAACCGAGAGATAGTCGAACGGTACTGCATATGCGATCGCATTCAAAATGTAGTATTCTTGCAACGAGATGATAACTTTCGTTATCTGGACTGGCTATTGCCCCTTTTTTTATGGACACTTCCATCACTACAAGCGAGGGGTTCTCGATTCGCGAATTTTTGTTCGAGAATTCTATGCAGGATTACCTCAAACCCACAGAAATTATTGATTGGCAACATCCCCAAGTTCTCAGCCTCGCTCGCGATTTAGCTGGCGATCGCGCGGACTCCACCGCTATTGCTAAAATCTGTTTTGAGTGGGTGCGCGACGAAATTCGCCACAGTTGCGATTATCGCCTCAATCCCGTAACCTGCCGCGCTTCCGACGTTCTCGAATTTCGCACGGGCTATTGCTTTGCCAAAAGTCACTTACTGGCTGCCTTACTGAGGGCAAATGGCATTCCCGCAGGATTTTGCTATCAACGTCTCAGTATCAACGACGATGGCGCGCCCTATTCCTTGCACGGATTTAATGCTGTTTATTTGCCTGAATGGGGATGGTATCGTGTCGATGCACGGGGAAATAAGCTGGGGGTGAATGCTAAGTTTGTTCCGCCCGAAGAATGTCTGGCGTATCAACCGCGTTTGCCGGGAGAATGCGATTTTCCAGAGATTTTTCCCGAACCTTTAGCGGTTGTAATTGAAGCGTTGCAAGCACATCAAACTTGGGATGGTTTATTGAAAAATTTACCCGATCGCGTTTCGGTTTTAAACAGTTAAAGATGCACTCAAAGAGTTCCGCACCAATTAGAGCATTGCAGTGCATATTGGTGTCAACTTAAGCATGAGTGTTTGTTATAGCGTCATCCCAGCCCTCACCCCCCCGACCCCCCTCTCCCAATTTTGGGCGAGGGGGGAGAAGAATTCTCTCTTGCTCCCCTCTCCCAGGGTTGGGAGAGGGGCTGGGGGTGAGGGCGATTCCACTTTCTGAGTGGGGTTTCACGTTAAGTTGACACCCATGTGCAGTGCAATGCCCCTACAAATAAAATTTAGTTCATCAGGAATGGGAATTGGCATAAGTTTGCCTACCATTCAAAACTGCTGAAATCGGCACTTGAGAGCAATTTTTAATTTTCAATTTTTAATTTCGCGAAATTATTAAAAGTCCCGAATCACGCCTTGTTCGACCGATCGCACCCCACTGCCTTCAAAAGGTCGCGGCGAACCGTTCCAGTTGAAATCGCTGATACGCAAGCTAATCGCTGCCAGACCGAGGACGGGGTTATAGCGCAAGAGAATATTATGGGTGCGGCGACTGTATTCAAACAGGTAATCGGTACTAATTTCCTTACCCGTATTGAGGTTCAATTGCGTTTGAAACCCAAAGCGGAAGGGGCCGTAAATTTGTTGCGTAATCCCAAAAGAAAGGGTACGAGTATCGACGATGCGATCGAATAAAAATGGAGATTGAGTCCCGCGAATTGACTCGGAATAGGTAATATTGAACCCGGTATAGTCGAGGAACGGGCGAGAAAAATGTCCGAACTGCCCTAACAAACCGATACTGCCGGTTAATGTCGGCTGAGTGTCGCCGTTGCTGTAATAACTGGCAACACCCGCAAGTTGAGTCGTGAGTTGAAGGTTGGGAACGACAGGTCTGGGGGTGTAGCGCAAACCCTGGTCGGGGGTAGCGGGGAGTGCTTCGCCCGTCCAGAGGGTGAAGTAGCGGGTGAGGGTGGCTGCGCCTTGGTAGCGCGTCAAACTAATGCGGTTGTTGTCGCGGATGGCGGGAAGCAGGTCGAGGCGGTCGGTATCGGCGTTGATGAATTGCAAGCTGGCTTGGTAGTTGAGCAAAATGCCCGTATCGCCGAGGGGAATGGTGGGGGAGGCTAAAACGGCCCCAAAGCTGCTTTGGACGGTCTGGAAGCCCAAAGAACCGTTGAAGAGGCGATCGCGGTAGTTCCCTTCTACCGTTAACGTATGGGTGTAATTAAAAATATCGAGGAGTTGGTTGAGCTTGCTATTAAGGCGCAGGTTGTTTTCGTAGTCGTCGAGTTGTAAGCTGCTTAGGGAGGCTTTCGCGGTCAGCCAAGTGCGATCGCTAAATTGCGCTTCGAGATTGCCACGCAGCCCAAAAGCGCTAGGAACGATACCCCGCCCATCCAAAATCGATCGCTGAATTAAATATTGCGGCGTGAGTTGAAAGCGGATGCGATCGCTGCGATAAATATCAAAGGAACGTTCTATAAACAGCCCACCGCGATCGCGTTCATCGTAACCGATGGTAAATAAAGCCGGATCTCGCTCGCGGCGATCGAAAACAAAGCGGCGCGGAAATAACGGCAAGGCTAGCCCTTGGTCGAATACCAAGCGCGGATTATCCAAGACTAATTCATCCTGCAACGGGCCGATATTTCTCACTGTGGCAGTATCGGCGCGCACTTCCAACTCTGGCGGCGAAAATGGATCGTTGGTAACGCGAACGTCCCGCCCGCGCCAGACTTCGCCATCGAATTCGATTTGCGCCGCCTCAAAACGCTGGCGGTTGAGCGTTCCCTGTCCGCCTGCTGCTGGGAAACTGGTTCCCGGCGTAGCTGCCCCGATTCCGCCGACGGTGAAGCTATATCCTTGGGTAGCGCTAACTCCGTTGACGGGTTGTTCGGCGAGTAAGCGATCGCTTAACGGTCGCCCCAGCACGGCAGGATCGCCAATTCTCGGTGCAGAATCTCGGGCGATATTGGGTTGATAGATTTCGCCGCTGGCATTTTCAATAATGCCTTTATCCTGGACAAAGAAATACTCAAATCGTTCGCCGCGCAAGGTTTGATCGCCGCGTTTAAGGGCGACATTTCCTTCCGCTACCACGACGCGATTGCGTAAATTAACCTGCACGCGATCGCCTGTAATCACGCCTTTTGAGAAGCGCATCACTGCATTCCCCGTTGCCGTCACAATGCCGCGTTTTTGGTCGTATTCTTGGCGATCGGAGGTAATTTCAACGATATCTTCAGGGTCGAGGGTAACGGGAGGATAGGGGGAGGGCGACGGGGAGACGGGGGGAGATTCTTGAGAAGAAGCATCGGGAATGGGAAGTTCTTGGGCTGGCTGCGATTCCAAAGTCGGCAGCGTCATCTGGAATTCTTGCACCTGTCCGCCGCGTTCTTGGGTAATGATGCGCGCGCCGCCACTGCCGCGTTCTTGTCGTTGCGTCAAACTCGGAATTAACAGGTTTTGTAAGGAGGTTGAGGCAACGAGGACGCTATTATCTGCGGTTTCGGAAGGTGCAGCAGGCGTACTTTCAGCCACCTCGGGCGCGTTCTCACGAATGCGATAACCCACCGAAATGGGCGGACCTAAATCGGCAGCCGTACCATCTGTGGCGTAGGGTTGGCGGTATTCCGAAGCTTCGGGGGCAAAGGTTTCGGGGGAGGAGGGCGCAGCCGAGGAAAGCGCTAATTGTTGCGGAAGAGACGCTTGGGGAGACTCGGCAATCGGAACGACGGTTTCGGGGGAAGACTCCGTTAAGTTGCTGGAAGTCTGTGCAGCAACGGGTTGAACGACAGCAGGGATTTCGGGCGGAACAACGGGGACAGACATTGTTTTGTTTAGGAACCAGCTAGCGGGAACGGCGACCCGCAAACAGCGGTTAGCGACCCGTTATCAACGCCGGGACAAACGTTTTTGCCCGGATCGTACCCCATTTTACCCGCGATCGCGAAAATATCCGGTCGTCAGGTAAATTTAAGTCGTTGAAGAAAACGAGTCGCCAATTTTGAGATTCGCGTTACTGCCAGCGCTGGGCGCTAGATCTCGCTTACTACTCTAAGTCCCGACGGTTGGGGTTACGAGAAGGATCGCTCGAAAGGAAACCGAACACGAACAACAGCACGAAGAACGTGATAACAATGTAAACAGCAATTTTGAGAGTCGCCATATTTTTACCGATCGCAAATGCAAGATTTCAGTTCCCCGCAGCCAAAAATTTAGCCCCGGAGTTTGGTTTTTCTTAAGATAGCCATCTTATCATACCGAAATACGTGCCTTTTTTTTGGGCGCTGGGCGATCGAGTGATGAGTGATGGATGCTGAATGCTGAATTATGAGTGATGAGGGGTGAGTTGTGAGGAATGAGGGATAAATGCTGAATTATGAATGCTAAATCATAAGTTGTGAAGGGTGAATGATGAGTTGTGACAGGTGAACTCTGAATTACAAATTACGAACTACAAATTACGAATTACGAATTAAAAACCACTCTAATGTTGAACTTAACCCAAACTTTAGCAACTGAATTATCGCTGAAACTCCAAAATATTGAGAACGCGATCGCACTTTGGAAAGAAGGGGCGACAATTCCCTTCATCGCGCGCTATCGTAAGGAAATGACAGGAGCGATGGATGAGGTGCAACTTCGATCGGTATTCGATCGCTACACCTACCTCGAAGAGTTAGAGCAACGCAAGCAAACCATTCTAGACGCGATCGCGGCGCAAGGAAAACTTACGGATGATTTGAAACAAAAGATCGAGTCTTGTTTGCAGAAAAATGAACTTGAAGATCTTTACCTTCCCTACAAACCCAAACGTCGTACCCGCGCCACCGCAGCCAGAGAAAAAGGTTTAGAACCGCTTGCACAATTGATTCAATCCTACAATCAAAAAAATGCACCTTCAGTATCTTTGCTAGCAGAATCGGCTCGGTATGTTAATACAGAATTGGGGGTGAAAACGGCTGAAGATGCCCTTAAAGGGGCTGCCGACATTATCGCCGAAGAAATTGCCGAAAAATCGGAGTTTCGGGCTTACATTCGCGAATTCCTTTTGAAGCGATCTGCTTTCGTTTCCAAAATGAAGGAAGACTATCCCGAAGGAACGACAAAGTTTGAAATGTATCGCGATTACAGTGCCGCAGTAACGAAAATTGCGCCGCATAATCTTTTAGCACTATATCGCGGCGAAACGGAAGGAATATTAACCCTCGATCTCGATTTTGAGGAAAATGAAGTTCTTGCTTACCTCGAATCGCAGGAAATCCGCGCTAAAAATCGGGAAGTTAGAGATTTTTATCAGGCAACGATTAAGGATGCTTTTAAACGTCTGATGAAAAATTCTCTTGTAACGGAAGTGCGATCGAAAAAAAAATTAGAAGCCGATATTGCTTCAATTCAAACTTTTGAAACAAACTTGCGGGAGTTACTTTTATCAGCCCCCGCTGGGATGAAACCAACCCTTGCGATCGATCCGGGATTTCGCACGGGTTGTAAGGTTGCAGTGTTAGATGAAACCGGAAAGTTTCTAGAATATTGTCCGATTTTTCCTCATACAGGTGAAGGAAAAAGAATACAAGCGGCGACAATTGTCAAGGCTTTGATTGAAAAATATAAGATTGAATTAATCGCTATTGGAAATGGAACGGCATCTCGGGAAACTGATGCGTTTATCGGGGAGGTGTTAGCGAGTTGCGATCGCAAACCGATTAAAGTTATGGTGAACGAATCCGGTGCGTCGATTTATTCAGCGAGTGAAGTAGCGCGATCGGAATTTCCCGATCTCGATCTTACCGTGCGTGGGGCTATTAGTATCGGCCGCCGTCTGCAAGACCCTCTCGCCGAACTGGTTAAAATCGACCCCAAATCTATTGGTGTCGGGCAGTACCAGCACGATGTCGAGCAAAAGCTACTCAAACAAAAGTTAGAAAAGACGGTAGAAAGCTGCGTTAACTATGTCGGCATCGATCTTAACACGGCTTCTAAGGAATTACTAACCTTTGTATCGGGATTAACGCCTGCAATTGCCCAGAATATTATTGCCTATCGCAACGAAAATGGAGCCTTTAAAAATCGCCGCCAGCTTCTTAAAGTTGCCAAATTAGGCACTAAAGCTTTTGAGCAAGCGGCTGGTTTTTTACGCATCCGAAATGGCGATAACCCCCTTGATAATACCGCCGTTCATCCTGAAAGCTACAATATTGCTAAAACGATTGTTGCCGATCTTGAAGTTCCCCTTACTCGCGCTGCCGATAAACTTAAATCCCTCGACCTTAAAAAATATATGACTGAGACAGTCGGATTGCCCACTTTAAAAGATATTGTTCGCGAACTTGAAAAACCGGGCAGAGATCCGCGCGAGCAATTTCAGTATGCCACCTTTAAGGAAGGCATTAATGAAATTTCCGATCTGGAAACTGGAATGGAACTAGAGGGGATTGTCACCAACGTAACCAACTTTGGCGCATTCGTCGATATTGGCGTTCATCAAGACGGCTTAGTTCACATTTCGCAACTGGCAGATCGTTTTATTAGCGATCCCAAAACAGTGGTGAAAGTCGGACAAGTGGTGAAAGTCAGAGTAATTGAAGTTAATGAGAAACTGAAGCGAATTAGCTTGTCGATGAAAAACGCCAATTCTCGCTAAGCATTTTCGGGCAGCGATCGCGGAAAGTTAGGAGTTGCGTCTTCTGCTTGTCCCTTGTAATCTGTAACCTAGTAAGTTGTTCTGTTGCCTTCCATGTTTGCAATTTCTCGACAGTCCGACAGAGAAAAGGCTTCCCTGACTTTAGGGGCTGATGGAGTTGTTTTAATCCCGCGCACTCCTCCTCGACAGCAAAGATACAAAAGTTTGAGCCTTCTGCTGTTGAATTTAGGCTGCGTTCTCGGTATCTCAATGGTGGCGACTCCGGCTAGAAGTGCCGATCGCGTTTCTCTGTTTGTCGGGCCGTTAGAATTTTCACTAGCAGTCGAGTCGCTGCAACGCTACGCAGACAACGGTAACGTGCAGCCCGATTTAGCGCCTTATATCAATCGCTTGAACGACGAACAGCAAGAACAGTTGCGAAAGATTTTAGGCACGCGCGCGGAAGTAACGCCGGTAGCAATTTCGCAATTTCTCTACACTCCCCAAGGCGAAATCATCTTAAGAGAATTAGGCACGTTAATCCAAACGCGCAGCGGACAGTCCGGTTTCTATGCAATTCGTTCGGCCTTAATCCTAGCAGCGGCAGATAAAGAAGGACTCACTCCCCTCAATGTTCTCAGGAAGTTCCCGACTACCAGCATTCGTATTAATTCTGCTCGCGTTTTTGAGTTAATCGGGCGCGTCAGCAGTTTGGTGCGGCAGACGGAAGGCGCAATCTCAGCCATCCGACAAGAAGCCCTCACCGAAATCGGCAACGATTCGAGTGAATTTCCTCTCGATTTGCAGCAAGCGGGATCGATTCCCTTCACTCAACAAAGCCTTATTCTCAACGATGTTGCGCGCAATCGCACTTTTCCCATCGATTTTTACCTCCCCCAGCAAGGCACAAGCGTGCCTCTGATTGTCATTTCTCACGGATTGGGTTCTAATCGCGACAGCTACCGCTACTTAGCTCTACATTTAGCGTCTCACGGTTTTGCCGTCGCCGTTCCCGAACATCCCGGCAGTAACGCCGCCCAGTTACAAGCCTTAGCTAACGGCTTAGTTAAAGATATTACGCCGCCGAGAGAATTGCTCGATCGCCCTCTCGATGTTAAATTTTTGCTCGATGAATTGCAGCGCCAGTACCCCCAACAAATCGACTGGCAGCGCGTCGGTGTTGTCGGTCAGTCCTTCGGGGGCTACACTGCTTTAGCACTAGCCGGGGCGCAACTCAATACCGAGGAACTGCAAAGCAATTGCGATCCGAATAGCCTTGATTTTAATATTTCCTTTCTCCTTCAGTGCCAAGCCTTAAGACTGCCGGAGCCGAATTATAATCTTAGCGATAGCCGCATTAAAGCCGCGATCGCGATTAATCCTCTCAGCAGTCAGATTTTTGGTCCGCAACAACTCGCCTCCCTCAAAACGCCGATTATGTTAATTTCAGGGAGTGCCGATGCTGTAACCCCTGCCCTAGAGGAACAAATTCGTCCTTTTACCACCCTCACTACCCCGGATAAATACCTCGTCTTACTCGAAAACGGCACGCATTTTTCGACGATCGGTACGACAGATGAAGATATCGCCCTGCCGCCGCAAGTTTTGGGCCCCGACCCCGCGATCGCTTACGACTATACTAAAGCAATGGCTCTAGCCTTTTTCCAAACTTACGTCGCAGGCAACGCCCAATACAGCCCCTATCTCAGCGCCGCTTATGCCCAGTCGATTTCTCGCTGGCCGATACCCCTGAGTTTTATCAAATCTTTGAGCCTGGAACAGTTGCAATCGTCAATGCAGGAAACCCACTTGACGGTAAAATAGGGATCGCGTTTAAGAACAAAACTTTCTTCACACCGATCTCCCGATCGAGCTTTCGCGAAGGCAGAAGCCATCGATACGGGGCTTACGCAGGACGAAGCTAGAAACCGGGCTTCTTCGTCATTCCTAGGTTCCTTCAATAATCCTGAGTTGGGTAGAAACCAGGTTCTTTGCGTGGGTCATCGGGTTATTTCGTTCGGTTGCACAACGTTACCTCAATCTGGCAAGTTTTAGGAGAAGTCGTCCCATGATTAATGCGCTCAAAAAACTCTTTGGTAAGAAAGATGAATTTTTTCTCGAGCTAAAGGAAGATGCTGAGTCGGCGATCGCCGATGCTAAAGATACCGTCAAAGATGCTGTCTCTAGCGCTAAAGAAACCGTTAAAGATGTCGCTGCTGATGCAAAAGATGCCGTAGTTAACGCTACGGAAACCGTTAAAGATGCAGCTTCCGATGCCAAAGAAGCTGTCGCTAACGCTACAGAAAACGTTAAGGGCGCGGTGGCTGATGCCAAAGATACCGTCAGCGATGCGGTAGATTCCACTGCTGACAAGTCGGCAGCGACCGCCAAAAAGGTCAAATCTCGCGCCAAATCGGTTAAGAACGATGTAGTAGAAGCGCAGCCCGTTCGTCCGGCAGCTAGCGCGACGAATGCTGCTGCTAACTCGGTTGAAGATAATACTTTCGCACCTAACCACTTAATGGGCGGGCAGAAGGTCTCTCGCCGCCGCCCGGGGCCGAGTTTGAAAGTCTACCGAGATATGGCACGCCAATATCAACAGAAAGGCTAATTAAGACCTTAATAAAGCCTCATTATCTGTGGAGAAGAGAAGAGGGACGCGATTCGCGATCGCGTCTTTTCTTATACCCTCAGATATTTTCAACGTTGCATTTTTAATTTTGAATTGATATGCCTTTTTTTCAGAAAGACGAGGGCCTCGAACAACTTGGAACCGAAATTATCGAAACGACCCGCGCTCAATTTCCCAGCTTAGCGCGCGATCGACTCGCCTTGACCTGGATTGTTTACGATCCGCCCGCAATCTCCAATACCGGCGGTGCGATGCGACCGGAGGAATTTTGGGCGCATCCGGTACGCGGGTTTAGCTATCGGGGGCTGGAGCGTATTTACCCGGCGAGCGTGGTGAAGTTATTCTATCTAGTCGCGATGCACGAATGGCTAGAAACGGATATGGCTGCGCCCTCTACCGAAGTCGAACGATCTATGCGCGATGCGATCGTCGATTCGAGCAACGATGCCACCAGTTTAATCGTCGATGTGCTGACCGGAACCACCAGCGGCCCCGAACTGCCGACGGGACCCTTTGAAACTTGGAAGTACCAACGCAATCTCGTCAACCGTTATTATCAATCTTTGGGATGGCCTGAATTAGAAGGGGTTAACGTCAACCAAAAGACTTGGGGAGACGGCCCCTACGGTCGAGAACGCGCTTTTGTCGGCGAGTTAATGGACAATCGCAATATGCTGACCGCAGATGCAGTAGCGCGGCTTCTCCACGCGATTATCGGCGGTGTTGCCGTATCGAGCGTGCGATCGCAAGCGATGATGAAATTGCTCGAGCGCGATCCAAACAGCGCCAAAGATACCTTAGAACCGGAAGAAGAAAATCAAGTCAAAGGCTTTTTGGGTGAGGGATTGCCGCGCGATGCTAAACTTTGGTCGAAAGCGGGTTGGACGAGTCGCGTGCGTCACGATGCGGCCTATGTGGAAATTCCCGACCTTTCGCCCTATCTCCTCGTTGTTTTCACTGAAGGTCAGGGAAATAATTTGGGGCTTTTGCCTTTTGTTTCCCAACAGATTGTTGCAGCAATGGCAAAGATTTCGCGAGCTACATTCTAATCTGACCAATGGGATACACTCGATCGCTCCGTCCCTATTCCATTTTAAAGTGTCGAACAGACTATGCTCGTACCGATCTACGAGATTCGAGACTTGGTGAAAACCTATCCGGGACAGTCGCAACCCGTTAACAATGGTATTACCTTCGCGATCGAACCGGGGGAAATTTTCGGCATTCTCGGAGACAACGGTGCAGGAAAAAGCACGCTTGTCAAGCAAATGGTGAATTTATTGCCGCTCGGTTCGGGCAGCATTCACTTTTGGGGAAAAGAGGTCAGAACTATTCCCGAAATCGTACAGGTTAATGTGGGTTATATGCCCCAAGAGAGCGGCGCGGTCAATAGCCTAACCGTAGCTGAAGCGCTCTATTTTACGGCGCACCTGCGCGGGATGAACCGCAAAGAAGCGCAACAAGAGCGCGATCGCCTCCTGCACCAATGGCAAATGGAAGCATGGCGCGATCTCGTCAGTTCCCAATTATCCGGCGGACAGCGACGACTCTTACGATTAGCGGTTGCGATGGCGGGTTCGCCGCCCGTACTGATTTTGGACGAACCCACCAACGATCTCGATCCTCAGCGACGGCGACTTGTTTGGGACAACTTGCGGCAATTAAACGGGGAACGGGGAACCACAATTATTTTGGTGACGCACGATGCAATTGAGGCAGAAAAAGCGATTCAGCGCGTGGGAATTTTGCGGGCGGGAAAGTTAGTCGCCCTCGGTCGTCCCAGCGACTTGAAACGACAGGTGGATCGAATGTTACGTTTGGAGCTATTTTTTGCGAGCGACTATTCCCCAGAACTGCCCGATGGTTTGGTTTGCGATCGCATGGAACCGGGACGCTGGCGGATTTTATTAGGACGCGATCGCGTCGATAGCACTCTCAATGCCCTCGATTTGGAGCGAATCGACGATTTTCGCCTTTATTCTGCCACCTTAGAAGACTTGTACCTGCATTATGCAACTCAACCGTAAGCCCCTTCCTCCCCTGCTACAATTACTCGATCTCTGCTGCATCGAACTGAGTAACTGGCGTTGGTCGTGGCAAGCGATCGCGCTGACAGCCACCATCAGCCCCGTCCTCAGTATCATCGCCCTCGGAACCTTTGCCCCGAACGGCGATCGCGAAGCGAAAAGCGCGATTTTAATCGGCAGTTTGGTGATGTCATTGATGTTTGGCAATTTGGGCAACCTCTCCTCCCGCTTTGCCTATATGCGCTTTTCCGGGGTGCTGGATTTCTACATGACACTCCCCGTTCGGCGATCGCTCCTTATTCTAGCGGTCGTTCTCGCCTTTTTCCTGCTTTCCTTCCCTGCCTTACTCGTTACCTTATTATTCGGTTCCTGGTTTTTACAACTCCCGCTAACCCTTCATTGGCTCTTATGGCTGGCAATTCCGCTCTGCGTCGTGCCTTTGGCGGGCGTTGGTGCTGCGATCGGCATTAAGGCTCCCAATCCCGAAGTAACGGGCGCTGTAACGCTCCTCGTTACGATGCTAGCGCTCTTCATCGGCCCGGTTTTATTACCAGCTAGCCGTTTGCCCCGCATCGTGCAGTTTTTGGGCGACTTCAGCCCCGCAACTCATGCAGCGACCGTCTTGCGACAAACGCTGCTCGAACCCCCCACATCGAGCTTTTTTCTCAGTTGCGGCGTACTGCTGGGGTTCTCGCTTCTAACCTTCTGGTTAGTATCGAGAAGCTTGCAACCTAAAGGCAATTAGCGCGCGAATAACGCTGAGATATCTTCCCTTATACTGCGAACCATCAGCTAGAGGAACGCTAAACGTGCGATCGCCCGTCCAAGTATAGCCATCGCCAAGGCAGTTAGGACAAATTTGGGTAGGGGCGAATGGCATTCGCCCGGTTTTCTACCGATCGGATTGTCCTCATCGATGTGTCTGTTGCTATAAAACGATCTAAATCGGGCATTGCTGGCAATAATTATTATTGTAGGGGGGCGAACAAATGTTTGCCCCCCTACAAGGGTTATGCGTATCTTAGCGATTTTGTCAATAGCGTTTGGGGCTGGCTTTTGAGCCGGGACGCGCCGCTTCAGTTGCGATCGCGACTGCCAACATAGGACAGAGAATCGGTTTGATGCAATATCGGAAGAACTGTTGGCGTAATCGGAAAAAGTCGAACGGGTTTTTTCGGCAGATTTTGCAGAAAAAACAGAGATAAGGCGACAGCAAACACTTGGTCTTGATCCCAAGCTGGGTGTGCGTCGAGATACTCTCTTAAGGATTTGTGGAGTTCTTCTGGGATTTCTGCCAAGATGCTGATGTTTGAGTTCACGCTCGCCTCCTAGGGGTCGAAAGATCGACAGGTTGAGGTACGACAGCAACAAGACAATATTTGCCTTGCGGCGTTGCTTGTCCCTCGACCTCTTCCTTCTTCTATTTCGGCGTAGAGAGAGGGGTTTGTCAATGCTGCGAAATGTTACAAATATCTTTAGCAAAAAAAAAGATTTACGACAGCATAAGGGTTTCAGGGCATTTTTATTTACATAACTTCATGAAAACTGAGTAGGATCGGGTGGGGATCTGCGAAAAAAGCAAAATCCCCTACCTAACGCTACAATCGCAGTTCGACCCTCCGGGCTGTGGAAAAGTTGACCGCTTGTGGGGAAAATTCTCGATCGCCTGTGGAAAGCGTGGGGAATATTTTGGGGAAAAGCTGCCCAAAAGATAAGAATTACAAATTTTTCTAGAGACTTTCCCAATATCTTGCTGTAGAGATACCCGATCTCTACCCTCGGAAAGCGGTACGGAGACCCGTCTCTCAAAGGATGTTACATTTGGCGGCTTAGCGGGGCAAGATGAGTATTAGAAAGGCTTCCTTAGCAGGTGCTAACTTGCGATCCCCGCCCTGGGGAGTGGCGAACTTTTCTCCTTTACGAACGTCTCTATTTTTACTAGAATTTATTAAGGCGAAGTCATTATGACTTCGTGTAAATCTCCCGAAAAAGTTCTTCCCGGAAAGGAAATTGATAGATTCTCCAAACCCGCTTGCAGAAAGTTATTCGACTTTTTAGCGATCATCAGCCCCAGCGACTCAGATGTCGCTTATTTACGGAGTCATATACTATACGATGCCCACTGCCAACCTAGACAAAGTTACCGGATCTCCCTCCTTCTCCGCAGATATGGTACGTGCTTATTTGCATGAGATCGGTCGCGTACCTTTGCTCGGTCGCGAACAGGAAATTGTTTACGGCAAACAAGTTCAAAAAATGATGCCTTTGCTGTGCGAGAAGGAAGCACTACAAGCGGAATTGGGGCGCGTTCCAACCCGGACGGAGTGGGCGACTCGCCTGGGAATTGAGGAGATGGAACTCGATTTGATTTTGCGACAAGGCGATCGCGCCAAGCGAAAAATGATCGAAGCGAACTTGCGTTTGGTGGTTGCGATCGCGAAAAAATACCAAAAGCGCAACATGGAGTTCCTCGATTTAATCCAAGAAGGCAGTTTGGGACTCGAACGCGGCGTTGAAAAATTCGATCCGACGAAGGGATATAAGTTTTCCACCTATGCTTATTGGTGGATTCGTCAGGCGATTACGCGCGCGATCGCGCAACAGGCTAGGGCGATTCGGCTTCCGATCCACATTACCGAAAAACTCAACAAAATCAAGCGCGTTCAGCGCGAACTCTCTCAAAAGCTGGGGCGCAGCGCTACGCCTGCCGAAATTGCCGTCGAATTGGAACTCGATACCTCCCAGATTCGGGAGTATCTAAGTTTGTCGCGACAACCGATTTCTCTGGACGTGCGCGTTGGCGACAACCAAGACACGGAACTGTCCGAGTTATTAGAAGATGACGGACTTTCCCCAGATACTTATATGACCCAAGAATCGCTGCGTCAGGACTTGCGAAATCTGTTAGCCGAACTTACGCCGCAACAGCGCAGCGTTATTAACTTGCGTTACGGATTGGAGGATGGGACGGAATTGTCTTTAGCGAAAGTCGGTCAAAGACTCAACCTCAGTCGCGAACGAGTGCGCCAACTCGAACAGCAGGCACTCAAGCATCTGAAGAAACGGCGATCGCAGGTGCAAGAATATATTATGGCCAGCTAGTTCAATCCCAATCGTGACTCGTCAATCCGAACAACGACACCCGCAGGAACAGAAGGATCGCGCGATCGTCGAGCGCTTCCAAGCAGAAGGAAAAAGCGATTATAACCTCGCCGAACTCGCGCGCCTGCGGATTCGCTATCGCAATTTTCCCGGCGCGCGCGAACTGCAAGCCGATCTCGATCGCTTTTTAACCCAGTGGGGCTTGACAGAAGAGGAATTATTTGATATATCCCGTCAACTTCATGCCGAGCGAATTTACAATCGCAATCGTAATGGCGAGCAGGAAGATTGGAGTTAGCCAGTTAACAGCGAACAGGTCTTACAAATTACGTCTGATGTGCATTATCCAAAAGTCTTGATTTCCCTCACCCCCAGCCCCTCTCCCAATCGGTGGGAGAGGGGAGAAAGAACAGTAAGAGCGATCTTTCTGGCTTCTAATTCACATTAGGCGTAAATTAGTAATCTTATTCGCTGTTCGATTCTATTAACGCAAACCCAACCACGCCCAGAAACTTTGTCCGGTCCAAAGTTCCAACAATAAAAGTAAGATAAAGCCGGTCATCGCAAAACGTCCATTGATTTTTTCGGCATAGGCTGTCCAACCGAAAGCAGGTTGCTCGACGGGTTCGGCAATTTCCTCGTTTGAGGGTTGTGCAATCGGGTCTTGATTTTCTGCTGTCATTCCTCTTTATTGATTGGCTCGATTCTAACGGAGGGAAGATACGGCTTCGTCTAATAAGGCGATCGCGCGTTCTTTTTGTCCGTTAGAGGCTAATTCTATGGCAATATCGGCGAAGACTTCAGCAGTTTGAGCTTTATCGCTAAGTTCTCGAGCCAGTTGCAGGGCAAGATTAACATTACCGGCTCGTACTAAAAGCGGTGCAATATCCTTTAATGCCATCGCTCTCGAGCCTTCTGTCGGTAGAGAGCGCACCAATTGCAAAGCGCGATCCATTTCTCCATTTTTGGCGATCGCGACGGCGATATCGCTTAAAGCATAACTTTTCCAAGGCCCATTCGGGATGGTTTCGACTAATTGGAGAGCGCGATCGATTTGCCCCGTATCGGCAACGCTGAGCGTAATATCGCGTAGGGCATAGGTTTGCGTGCTACCGCTCGGAAGTTCGCGAGCGATGTCGAGGGCGAGATCGATGTTGCCATTTTCGGCAGCGATATTGGCAATTTCTCCAACAGTCAAGTTTTGAAGATCGTTATCGGAGATTTCGCGAGCGATTTGCAGGGCGCGCTCGATCGCGCCAGTTTTTGCAACCGCCCGCGCCACCGTTGGGAAAACCTGAAGCTGCCAAGTATTTTCAGAGCTATTGCGATTAATTTCGCGAGCGATTTGCAGGGCGCGATCGCTCGCTCCAGCGCTAGCTGCTGCCTCTGCAATATCCCTTAACGTTAATGCTTTCAAGTCTGGATCTGAAATCTCCCGAGCCGATTGCAGGGCTTGTTCGAGTTCTCCCGAGCGAGCTAACATAACCATTTTGCGGCTCGATACCAAAGCAATCAAGTTTTGGGAAGCGGCTTCATCGGGTAAAGTGCGAGCGATGTCGAGGACGCGATCGAGGTTTCCATCCAGCGCTAAACTGAGAGCGATTGTTAAAATTACTCGGATCTGCCGACCTCGCACTGGTAAAGTTTGAATCAATTGTAAAGCGCGATCGACTTGTCCGGCTTTTACTAATTCGGTAGCAAGATCGCTGAAAGCTATCAGTTTTAAGTCTGGACTGGGAATCGTTTCGGCAATTTGGATAGCGCGATCGAATTGTCCGGCTTCTGCCAGGATAACGGCGATCGAGTTGAATGCAACTACCTTCAAAGTTTCATCGGCGATTGTGCTAGCTAGTTGTAAAGCGCGATCGGTTTCTCCGGCTCGAGCGAGACTTCCACATAAGTTCGCGAGTTCGACTTGTTTGGAGCGTTCGTCGGAAATCGTCCGAACCAGTGCGATCGCGCGATCGTACTCTCCTACTTTAATGAAAGCGAGGGCAATTTCTCGAATCGCCAGAACTCTGTCAACTTCTGAAACGTTTTCTATCGAGCTTGTATTCTCAGCCACAGGAGTTGAAGTTTCGGCTAAAGCGGGCAAAGGCGCGATCGCAAGACAGGCAAAGGAGGTAAATAGCCAGATCGAGGCCGCGTATGATTTTTGAATCATGGAGATTGAGCGAAGTTTATCAATTGTAAGGGAGAGCGTTTCTCAGCTTTCTTGTAACTTCAAGCTCGCTCGGAACGATTGCGGAGGCAGTCTCGCCTTAATTCTCAAAATACAAAATGCGACTCAACCAGCAGGCTAAGTAGGTTGACGAAAATAACCTTAACTTGAAGAGGGCGGGTTTTGACTGCTTGAATTTACCTCATAGCAAGGGTTTTAGCTAAACTCGTCCCTACGAATCCGATCGCTCTTTGGTGCTTTGTACTGCTTCAATGAGCGATCGCACCGTTTCCGTCCCCTCAGAAGCTTCAAACTCTAGGGGAAACTTGCCCCGTGCCAACATTCTCAGACCTAAAGGAGCTAAACTCAACAATCCTTTAAGATCGCGCAGATAGTTCCCGACGACCATTAAGCCAAATTTGCGTTCGTCGATCCAGCCCCCATCCTTAACGAGATCGATGAGTACCTTGCGATGGCGAATCGAACGGCTATCGCTGGCTGTTTTTTGCTGCAAAATTTCCTGCTTGATTTCGCCGATTCGATCCATCGGCGCGACACCCGTCGGACAGACTGCATTGCACCAATAACAGCGCGTACAGCCCCAAACACCTTGGGTTCCTTGGTTGTATTCCTCCAAGCGCGCTTCGGTGGCGCTATCGCGCGAATCCTTAACTAAGCGTTGCGCTTTGGCGAGGGCGTGGGGGCCGACAAAATCGGGGTTAACCGTTCGCGCGTTGCACTCGGAATAACAAGCGCCGCAGAGAATGCAGTTGCCACTGCGATCGAGTTGCGATCGCTCCTCGGGCGTTTGCAGGAATTCGCGTTCCGGCAAGGCGCGTCCGCGCGTACTGACGTAGGGTTCCACCGCTTCGAGATTATTCCAGAAACCGCTCATATCGACCACTAAATCCCGAATGACGGGCAAATTTCCCAACGGCGCGATCGTAATTTCTGGAATTTGAGAGTCCGAAGTTCGAGCAAATCGAGCGACTTCACTGCCGATACTTTCTTGGCAAGCAAGGGCAGAACGCCCGTTGATTCTCATCGCGCAACTTCCACAAATTGTGTTGCGGCAATTTTTCCGAAACGCTAAGCTTCCATCTAACTCCCACTTAATTCGATTTAAAGCATCGAGAACTGTATTCCCCGGTTCGAGACTTAATCGATAAGTTTGGACGATAGGTTGTTGTTGTTGCTGCCCTCGAGCGACCTTAAAAAGCACTTCCATCGTGACTGCCTCAAAAATACTGCCCCAGCAAAAGGAGATAGACTAGCGTTTTTGCTGTCGCTTTGTCAATCCTCTCATCATTATTTTAGTTTAAAACACTTATCAACCTTCTGAGAGATGCAGGTTCATTTTTTAGTCGGAGACAACCCACTGTCAAAACCCAGCCATTTTTTCGGCGAAAACCGCGATCGGTGATTTTTTTGATATTTTTTAATTATCTCTAAATTTTTTAGACAACTTCGAGAGATTTAGGGATATATTTTGATATAGTCAATTCAGAGCCGAAAAAAACTCTTATGATAGAGTGGGCAGATGCAAAAAGAAAATACGGGTTGCAATGGTACTAATAAATGGATCGGGAGTCGAGGGGTAAAATCTACCCCTGCCGATAACGAAAACCAACGAACCTTAAAAAATCTGCGGCACGGCCTCGGGCTGACAAGAGTTTAGACTGAATAACGTTTAGTAGAAACATGAGTGACATTCCATCGAATCCTCTAACTGGAAAAGCTTTGCTTCAAAAGGTAAAAGAGCTTGGACATCTCCCGCGCCGGGAGACAGCAAAGCGTTGCGGCTATTACACACTCACCCGGGATAACCAGACCCGAGTCAATTTAACTGCGTTTTACGATGCAGTGCTGGGTGCAAAAGGGGTTCCCCTCGATCCAGAAGGGACGAAAGACGGCAGAGGTCGCGAACCGACTTACCGCGTCAGCGTGCATAAAAACGGTCAAATTGTAATCGGTTCGACCTATACTCAGGCAATGGGATTGGAACCAGGTGACGAGTTTGAAATTAAGCTGGGTTACAAGCACATTCACTTGAAGCAGGTCGATAGCGAACGAGAAGACGATGCTGATGACGAAGCGATGAGCGCTTAAGGCTGGAATCAGAGAATGAGAGTGCAAACCGGAGAGGATTAATAGTCCAATCGAGAGCTTATTCGTTCGACGCTTGCATTTTTGCGAGTGTCAAAGTATCTTGATTTTTCCACTCCGGTTGCGGCTCTAGGTTCTCTCAAAGCTGGGTATATGGAGATAAGTAACATCTTTAATGGCGCGATCGCGTCCCCAGAGCGATCGCTTCCAATGGCGGTCGCCTCGGTAAAAGTCATGGCTTTTTTTGCGGCGTGGCTAATACTTTGGCTGCCCGTTGCCATTCCACTCGCGAAAACACTGAAGTGGAATCCAAGTCAACCGCTAACGGGGCAACAAAAGCTACCGATCTTAGCATCACTGTACGCGATCGCTCCTTTAATCCTGTGGGGAGCGACGAGAGTGCTGGGAAGTTCTTTTTTCGACTACGGCTTCAAGCTGCAACCGGAACTCTTCATTTCCCTTAGCCTAGGAATAATCGCGAGCATATTGGGACTCAGTATCGCATTTTTTGGCGAAACTTTAGCGGGGTGGGTGCGATGGCAGTCGAACAATTTTAAACGGCTCCTTTCGCTTTCTGTGCCGATTTTAGCGTTAGGATTGTGGATTGGCGGAACCGAAGAATTAATTTTTCGAGGCTTTCTTTTAACGGAATTAGAACGCGGGAGTGGAATCGCGATCGCGGCTGTATTATCGAGTTCGATCTTCGCCCTTTCTCATCTTCTCTGGGATCGACAGCAAACCCTTCCGCAACTTCCCGGACTCTTTTTAATGGGGCTAGTTTTAGCGGTAGCGCGTTGGGTTGATGGGGGAAGTTTGGGTTTAGCCTGGGGGCTGCACGCGGGCTGGATTTGGGGCTTAACAATCCTCGATAGCGCCGAATTAATGTCTTACAGCGAAGAAAGTCCGGCTTGGGGCGTGGGGATTGGAAAGCAACCACTCGCAGGGTTAGCCGGGATTCTCTGCGTGCTAGTAACGGGAGTCAGTTTGTGGGCTTTCGCGCCCGTTTTAGCCCGTTAAATTTCCAGAAGTATAGATGTAATTGAATTGTCGATTAGCCTTCGTTCTGGCGGTTGAAAAGCATCAAAGGCGCTTGATCTACGGGCATCATGACGATATCCATCAAGTTGACGTGGGGCGGACGAGTGACGCAAAACAGGATGACATCGGCGACATCGGCGGGGGTTAAGGGCGTTAAGCCGCGATAGACTTGTGAAGCGCGATCGCGATCGCCGTGGAAGCGTACATTACTGAAATCCGTTTCCACCAAACCGGGATCGACAGCACTAACGCGGATAGGCGTGCCGAGAACATCTTGCTTTAAACCTTCCGTAATCGATTTTACGGCAGCTTTGGTGGCGCAGTAAACATTACCGCCGGGATAAGTTTGATGTCCGGCAGTAGAGCCAATATTAATAATATGACCTTTGGCGCGATCGACCATACCGGGAACGACAGCGCGACTAACGTAGAGCAATCCTTTAATATTGGTATCGATCATTTCTTCCCAATCTTGGATGCTGCCCTCGTACAGTTTATCGAGGCCGCGACTCAAACCGGCATTATTAATAAGGATATCGATCGCGCGCCAAGATTCGGGGAGAGAGGCAATCGCGGATTCTACTGCCGCGCGATCGCATACGTCAAACGACAGGGCGTAAACTTCCCCCGAAAGTTCCTCGATAACGGGTTTCAAGCGTTCTCGGGTGCGCGCATTAACAATCACTTTAGCTCCTGCTGCCGAAAATGTCCGCGCGCACGCCGCTCCAATGCCGCTACTCGCTCCCGTAATTAAGACAATTGAATTGGCCAGTTGTGTATTTACAATCAATGGTCAGTTGTTAGAGATTCGTTGTCAGTTTATTAGCTCTCGAACATTATCCATTATCAATTGTCAATTGTCCATTATCGAATGGCACTGAAGTAAGAGTTAAAAAATCACCGTAGAGACGTTGTATACAACGTCGTTATTGATATTTCGTAGGGTAGGCAGCGCCCACCAGCCTTAAGTCAGTGCCATTTGTCCTATCAATTATCAATTATTCGACGTGCAAGCGTTGGGTGACTAAAGTAATGCCACCCTCTCCAACGATAATTGCTGAAAGCAGGCGATCCTCAGCCAGATTGGGGGCTTGCCCCATTCTAAAAACTCCACCGGCTTGCAAAAGTTCGAGTTCAAACTGACTGGGATTGATAAAAAGATCGCTATTAACTTTTTGCTCGCTCGCGCCGCCTAATAGTAAACCATCCTCGAGGGGTTTAGTAACAATCGTATCAAAATTGTATTTTTGACCCGGTTTGACTCGTTCGGGGAGATTGACTTCTACAGCTGGAGGACTTGCACCCATTGAGAGTTGCGATCGCTCCGAGAGAATATCTTGGTGGATGATGAGATTGTTTTGAATGACTTGGCGCGATCGCACCGTCGATTCTAATTTTAAAGTTCTTCCTTCACTCTGTTGGGTTCCGGTGACAACCGTAATCGTCTCCGCCACCAAACCATCGCCGCGACGCTCCCAAGATTGTAACTGCGTGCGATAGCTCAAATCGGGATAGCGTTCCCACAACTTCGTTAAACCCTCAGAAAACTCCGAACGACTTAAATTATCGGCTGTCGTAAAGTTGGGGCTGTAATTGCTGAGGACGGTTTCCAGACTGCGCCGATTTGCTGCCGCTTCAACTCGTGCCAAAACGGCAGTCAGTTCCGGCGGCGCACTCTCCGGTTCGGCAGCGCGCGCAACTGCGCCAATTCCGACAGTCAAACCCGCACTCAAGATTAAGGGCAGCGATCGGCGAAAATATTGCCGTAACATTCTAAAGTTTTGCATCAGCGATCGTTCATTCCAATTTCATCGGGCCAAGGTGTTGCCATTATAGCGCCGCCCTTAGCCGTTAATCAGTTACTCATTACCCATTCTAGGGGCGATAAATTATTTGTCCTCAACCCGTTCCCTCATTGTCCCGTTCCCTCAGTACGCTCTCCGTAAAAATTGGGATTGAAAGCGATCGCAAATTGTGCTGAAAATAGGTTCGGTTGATTGTGTATTCTAAAGGTTGAATTGTTCTTAAAAGCCTCGTGTCTCAAAAAACGACTCGCTTTCTCATCGCTGCTAGTGGTACGGGCGGCCATTTATTCCCCGCGCTCGCTGTCGCTCAACACTTAGAGGGGTGCGATATTGAATGGTTGGGCGTTCCGAATCGCCTCGAACAAACCCTCGTCCCGAAACAATATCGCTTGCATACCATCCCTTTAGAAGGATTTCAAACGCGCTTCGGGCTGAAAACGCTGGAAATTCTCGGACGCTTCGGCAATTCCATTCTTAGCGTTCGCAACTTATTGAGCAAACAGAAAATCGATGCGGTGTTTACAACAGGGGGGTATATTGCCGCTCCTGCAATTTTAGCGGCTCGTCTGGCGGGAATTCCGGTTATTTTGCACGAATCGAACGCTTTACCGGGGAAAGTTACCCGATGGTTTGCGCCCTCTTGTACGACTGTCGCCATTGGGTTTAAGGAAACGGCAGAACGCTTAAGCGGAAATCCAATTTGGGTAGGAACGCCGGTTCGCCCTAATTTTTTAACGCCTCAATCGCTCGATTTATCGATTCCGGAGAATGCACCTTTAATTGTGGTGATGGGAGGTTCTCAAGGGGCGGTGGCGGTGAATGAATTGGTGCGATCCTCGGCAGCGGATTGGTTTGCCGAAGGCGCTTATATCGTTCATTTAACGGGAACGAACGATCCCGATGCCGCTACACTCCAACATCCGCAATATTTCTCGCTGCCGTTTTATGAAAATATGGCGGGGTTGTTGCAGCGCGCAGATCTGGCGATTAGTCGCGCGGGCGCGAGCGCTTTGGCAGAATTGGCAGTAACGGGAACGCCAGGAATTTTAATTCCGTATCCTTATGCAGCGGAAGACCATCAAGCTTATAATGCTAGCGTTTTTGCGCGCGCGGGAGCGGGGGTGATGTTCCGTCAAGAACAGTTGAGCGTGCCGATTTTGAATGAGGAAGTATTGGCGTTGTTGCGCGATCGCGATCGCCTCGCTAATATGGGCAAAAAAGCAGCCTCCCTCAACATTCCCGACAGTGCGGAACGTTTAGCAGCGTTGCTGCGAAAACCGTAGGGCTTTGAGTAGGAGGCGCATTGATTAATTAAAAGTTTGGACTAATCAAGGCATTCCAGATAATTAAAGTTAACCCACCCTTCTTTGCCATTTACCCGGGAATTTGGGCCGCGTATCACGCGAACGTAGACCCACGTATCCCCAGACCCTCGGAGATAACGTACTATGTTATCATTGTCCAACCCAGCTATCGCCTCGCCCCCCGGAGAGCGGCGCAACGCAAGCTGACCGGACTGAAGGTTTGTCACCACGCAGTTTAATTCGGAAATACGTTCTGAGGAAGAAGTTGCTACGGGACTCATCTCGACATTGAGAATCACATTTCCATTGGGAGCAAACACTTTGAGGCGATACCTACCATCGTTCGTGCCAAGCGGTGACATATTGTAGGTGTAGCCGCTATTTTCCCAAATCAAGCTACCTCTCTGGCGAAAAGAAACCTGGGGAATGTAAAGGCAATTGCCCCGATCGTCGCATCCTCGGTAAGAAACTTCGCCATCGGCTCCCCCAATCGTAACAGTATAGCCGCCACCTTGATATGTATCTGCTTTGGCAGAAGTGGCGAACAATAAGCCAGCCAGTAATGTAGAAATCGCCAAGATTTTTTTCATTTCTTGTTTTTGATTCGATCGGAGTCGATCCTACAGTTCCCTATTGAGTGCTAAAAACACCACTCGCGTTCCCGTAAGCTCCGTCAGCAAAGCGGAGGCTGAAATACAGGGGCTTTGGGTGATGTTTCGGCGGAGTTTCAGCTTTGAGAGTGATAGATCGCTGGAACCCCCTGTAAGTCCCCAGCATCACCAGCTAGTCGCTAAAAGGGCAAACCGGGGAAGCCGCCGGGAAGACCGGGAAGATTGAAACCGGGTAGGCGGGGTAAATTGATATTAGGATATAAGCTTTGTAGGGCTTCTTGAAGTTTGCCTGCGCCGGGAATAGGAATCTGAAAACCGTTAAATAAACTGCCCTGGAGCAAATTCTCAATATCCGCTTGCGAGAGGTCAAAGAGTTGACTGAAGAAACCGTCGGGGGAAATATCGAGGCGCTTTCCTTGCGCGATCGCGAGTTTTTCCGAACTGCCGGTTTTATTGACCTGCACCTCTCCTTCCAAAACTTTAACGCTGGATTGACCTTGTTTATCGACTTCTAAAACGTAAACCGTCCCTTGCACCGCAACTTCAAAGTTTGCCGCGCAACCGTTAGCCGGACCGCTGGCTAAAAGTAAACCTTCCTTAACTTCGATGCACTGACCGATCGTAATCTTCGAGTTCGGCCCCATGCGTCCTACCGAACCGTTGTTGAAAGCGAGGGAGGCGCGAGCTTCTTGGGTCGATACGGTTTGCTTGAAGCTCGCCGTATCGTTGACTTTGGCGGGGTTTTGCTCGATGAATACGCGATCGCTGTCCAATATCTCCTGAATCGTAACGAGATCGATCTGTGCTGAGGCTGGAACTTGAGTCGAAGCGATCGCGATAACCAAGCCGACGAGCGCGGCCAAAAGAAGGGTTCCCATTCGACGCTGCTTTAACACTGCAATAGTCCTTGAATCTACGAAATAGGGTTAGGCATCGACGAATTGGGGGCGAAAAAGTTCCGCGATCGCCAAAAATCGACCATTTGCCCTCGCTGCCGCCCATTTCAAACTCAAGCTATAATTAATTTCAGTTAAAATCGCAAATGTATTGAAATTCATCCCAAACTAAACTAAACTAACTTCACACAAGAAACAAAACCGAAGTCCAAACGTATTAGAAATGAAAAGACCCTTACGCTTTCTGGGTTTAGCACTGGCAGGACTGGTAGCAAGCTGGACGGTTGCCGCTTGTTCTAGCGGAGGAACCCAGAACGCCGCCAACAACCCTTCAAAACCGGGCGGCAAAGAACCCACAAAAATTACCCTCGTCTCTTACGCCGTTACCCAAAGCGCTTACGAAAAAATCGTGCCGCAGTTCGTCAAGCAATGGCAGGAAAAAACCGGGCAAACCGTCACCGTCGAACAAAGCTACGGCGGTTCCGGTTCCCAAACCCGCGCCGTGATTGACGGACTCGAAGCCGATGTCGTCGCCCTCGCCCTCGCCCTCGACACCAAAAAGATCGAAAAAGCGGGCTTAATCCAACCGGGATGGGAAACTGAAGCGCCCAACGACGCAATTGTCCATAAATCCGTCGCCGCCCTCGTCACCCGCGACAGCAAAACCAAAATCGCTAAATGGTCGGATCTCGCCAACGACAACATCAAAACCATCACTGCCAACCCGAAAACTTCCGGCGGTGCGCGTTGGAACTTCCTCGCGCTGTGGGGTGGGGTAACGCAAGCGGGCGGCAGCGAACAACAAGCACAGGAATTTGTGGAGAAAGTCTTCAAAAATGTCCCCGTTCTCCCCAAAGATGCGCGAGAAGCGAGTGACGTTTTTTACAAGCAAGGTCAAGGCAACGTCCTGATTAACTACGAAAACGAAGTTCTCCTCGCTAAGCAAAAAGGCGATCAATCACCTTACTTCGTTCCCACCGACTACAACATTTCCATTGATAGTCCCGTTGCTGTTGTCGATAAAAATGTTGACAAACATGGAACCCGCGAAGTTGCTGAAGCTTTTGTGAAGTTTCTGTTTACGCCGGAAGCCCAGCGAGAATTCGCTAAAGTCGGCTTCCGTCCGATTGATGAAACTGTCGCTAAAGACTTTACCGCCCAATATCCTAAAGTTAATAAACTTTTTACAGTAAAAGATTTAGGCGGTTGGGACGCAATTCAAAAGAAATTTTTTGACGATGGAGCGACCTTCGACAAAATTCTTGCTAAAACGGGTAAATCTTAATACTGTTGAGGCGTTTTATAACTGACCCTCTTTTTGGAGCTAACCATGAATAATCCCACAGTCCTTAAGCTAGATGAGTCGGGAAATAATCGCCCGACGCAAGCAAGAATTCGCATTCGAGTTCCTAAAAAATATCATCGAGAAGCAGTTCTTTCTCAGCTGGTTTTACACCACGGTTTAGAAGTCAATATCCTCAGCGCTATTTTAGGTGGTAATGGGGAAGGAGATGGCTGGTTCGATCTTCAGCTTTTTGGAACCTCGCAACAAATCGACGATGCGCTAATCGAGCTAACCGAACGCGATATTCAAATTCTCGACAGCGTTGGGACAAACCAAGATGGTTGGTAATTAAAACAATAAAAATGACGCTCGAATCTTCTCAATTACAGTCCTACCCATCGAACTCGCTGCGCGATCGCTTTTCGGGTATTTCTCTGCCTTGGACGGTTACAATTTCCTACCTCGTCCTGCTTCTCCTACTGCCCGCAGCAGCATTAATTACTAAATCGATCGCGCTTGGAATTCCTGAATTTTGGCGCGTTGCTACCAGTCCGATTGCCCTCTCAGCATACAATGTTACGTTTGTAACGGCGCTACTTGCTGGAGCGATTAACGGTATTATGGGCAGTTTAATTGCTTGGGTTTTCGTTCGCTATTCTTTCCCAGGGCGAAAAGTTCTAGATGCTGCGATCGATTTGCCTTTTGCCCTACCAACTTCTGTCGCAGGCTTAGTATTAGCAACTGTCTACAGCGATAAAGGCTGGCTCGGTCAACTGTTTGTCCCCTTCGGCATCAAAATTGCCTTTACTCGTTTGGGCGTTTTTGTGGCTATGCTGTTTATTTCTTTACCTTTTGTGGTGAGAACGCTGCAACCCGTTTTACAAGAGATGGAAAAGGAACTCGAAGAAGCAGCTTGGTCTTTAGGGGCTTCCCAATGGCAAACGTTTACTAAAGTTTTAATGCCGCCTTTAATTCCCCCAGTTTTGACAGGAGTTGCATTGGGATTTTCGCGAGCGGTGGGCGAATATGGCTCTGTTGTTATTGTTGCTTCTAACATTCCTTTCCAGGATTTAATTGCGCCGGTTTTAGTGTTCCAACGGTTAGAACAGTACGATTATGTCGGAGCAACCGTCATCGGAACGGTATTGCTATTCGCTTCTCTAGTTTTGCTGCTAGCGATTAACTTATTACAACAGTGGGGTCGTCGCTATGCAGTCCGATAAGTTGCCTCGGTTTCTTTTAATTGGTACAGCAATTCTTTACCTTGCGCTCTTGCTAATTGTTCCTGCTTGTGCTGTCGTTTACGAAGCTTTACATAAAGGGGTAGGAGCATTTCTCGAGGCGGTTAGAATTACTGGATTTGCTGAAGCAATTAAACTGACCATTATTGTCACCGCGATCGCTGTTCCTTTGAATACAGTTTTTGGGTTGTGCGCGGCGTGGGTTATTGCTCGCAATCAGTTTCGCGGGCGCGCCTTACTGATGAGTATTATCGACTTACCGTTTTCTATTTCTCCGGTTGTCGCGGGGTTAATGCTGGTTCTTTTATACGGACGTAATGGCTGGTTTGGCGGTTTAGTCGAAACGATCGGAATTAAAGTAATTTTTGCTCTGCCTGGAATGGTGCTAGCAACAATCTTTGTTACTCTTCCGTTTGTCGCGCGAGAAGTGATTCCAGTATTAGAAGAAATCGGCTCGGAACAAGAAGAAGCTGCGCGAACTTTAGGCGCGAGCGATTGGCAAATTTTCTGGAGAGTGACGCTACCTAGTATTCGCTGGGGTTTGCTTTACGGTTTGTTATTAACGAATGCGCGGGCGATGGGTGAATTTGGAGCCGTGGCGGTCGTTTCCGGAAGTATTTTAGGGAAGACAGCAACGCTCCCGATTTTCGTCGAACTTGCCTACAAAAACTATCATACGGAAGCGGCATTTAGTGCGGCACTTTTGCTGGGTTTGCTAGCAGGTTTTACACTTCTTGTTAAGGAAATTCTCGAACGTCGCGTTCAAAGGAAAGCCGATTAATAATGAATAGTGAATAATGAATGATTTTAGTTTAAGACGACTGGGCTGAGATGCGAATAAAAAGTTTTATAGCGCTACTTACTTTTAAATATACGTTTCTTAACCCACAAAAGTCTTAGCTGGTGGGCGCTGCCCACTCTACCTAACTAGGCTGAGGTGCAAATAAAAAGTTTTACCTTTTGATTCAAGCTTGTTGCTACGCCTCACTACCTCTACTCCCTCATTTTGAATTTTGGATTGTGAATTCCCATGAGTATTATTGTCGATCGCGTTTCTAAAAATTTCGGTTCCTTCCAAGCCCTAGATAACGTCAGCTTAAAGGTTAAAGAAGGAAGCCTAGTCGCCCTACTCGGGCCGTCGGGTTCGGGCAAATCTACCTTACTGCGCGCGATCGCGGGACTAGAAAGCCCCGATCGCGGTACTATCCTCATCAACGGTCGCGATACCAACGGTCTCGACGTGCGGCGGCGCAACATCGGCTTTGTCTTCCAACACTACGCCCTGTTCAAGCACCTCACCGTGCGCCAAAATATCGCCTTTGGTTTGGAAATTCATAAAAAAACAGGCCCCTACGTCAAGCAGCGAGTTGAAGAACTGCTCGAACTGATTCAATTGCAAGGACTCGGCAATCGTTACCCCGCTCAACTCTCCGGCGGACAGCGGCAGCGCGTCGCCCTCGCCCGCGCCCTCGCCGTCCAACCCCAAGTCTTGCTTCTTGACGAACCTTTCGGCGCGCTCGATGCCAAAGTTCGTAAAGAATTGCGCGCTTGGTTGCGGAAACTCCACGATGAAGTCCACGTCACCAGCGTTTTTGTCACCCACGACCAAGAAGAAGCGATGGAAGTTGCAGACGAACTGGTAGTGATGAATAAAGGGCGTATCGAACAAGTCGGAACTCCCGCCGAAATTTACGAAAATCCTGCTACGCCGTTTGTGATGAGTTTTGTAGGCGAAGTGAACGTGCTACCGGGAACTGCGAGTTTGTTTGACGGGCGAGATTTACCGAAGAACGGCGAGCGCGCTTTTGTCCGCCCCCACGAGTTCGAGCTTCAATTGGACAACGACGGACAAAGCACCAAAGCTGTTGTCAAACGTATCGTTCATTTAGGGTGGGAAATTCAAGTCGAACTCGAGCTTCCCGATAGCTTAAACGCGATCGCGCATTTAAGTCGAGAACGATTCGCCCACCTCGATTTAGAACCCGGACAGTTTGTATTTGTCAAGCCCCGACGCACCAAGTTTTTCGCCGCCGCTTAAGGGCTAAACCGGGGAATTTCAATCGAAAATGCGGCTCCCTTTCCGGGACTCGATTCGCAGTATAACTTACCTCGATGAAAGTCCCGAACGATGCGATCGCTAATCGACAATCCCAAGCCCGTCCCTTTTCCCACGCTTTTAGTCGTGAAAAAGGGATTAAATAACTGTTGTTTGATCTCTTCAGGAATGCCAATTCCATTATCGGCAATCCGAATTTTAAAAATATCTGTTTCAACTTGTGTTTGAATCCAGATCTTAGGAGTATCTTTCAGCTTTTTCTCCAACCAAGCTTCTTCTAAAGCATCGATCGCGTTGCTCAAAATATTCATGAAAACTTGATTGAGTTGACCGGCATTGCATTTAAGAAAATGGCACTCATCATAACGTTCAATAATCTGAATCTTAGGTCTTTCGCCCTGCTCTTTTAAGCGATGTTTCAAAAGCGCTAGCGTACTTTTAATACCGCTGCAAACATCAACATCCTTCATGGAGTTTTCATCTTTTCTCGCAAAATTACGCATCGAACTTACAATTTCTTGGATGCGGGTAACTCCACTTTCCATCGATTTTAAGATTTTAGGAAAATCTTGACGAATATAGTCGAGTTCGAGATTAATGATTTCTTCTTGAATTTCCGATTCTGGCTGAGGATAGTGCTGTTGATATAGCGAAATCAAGGTTAATAGATGCTGACTGTATTCAATCGCATAATTAATGTTGCCATCAATGAAATTGATAGGATTATTAATTTCGTGAGCAATTCCGGCAACTAATTGTCCGAGACCTGACATTTTTTCGCTGTGAATGAGTTGCAGTTGTGCTTCCTGAAGTTTCTGGAGACTGGCTTCGAGTTCGTCTTTTTGCTGTTTTAATAAGCCTTCTGAAACCGTTAAAGCTTGAAGCAATCGATCTTGTTGGACGGAACGTTCTAGGGACATGACGAGATAAAGCGTCAGAAGACTCGTACCGAATAAGCCAAGTCCTAAAACGCCCAAGGTTCGCCAAGGCGTTTCGTTAAAGTCAGCAGTGGGAATAACTAATAGCGACCATTCTTGCCCTTGTAAGTTAACCGTTCGCAGGCAATTGCTCGTATTTTTGCCGTAAGGACAGGCAATGCTAAAAGGCAATCCGGGTGAGGGACCTATTCGCTTTGGGCTTACGTCGGGATTAATAATGAAGCTCTGCGTTGTGGCATCGTAAGCGATGAGGAAAAGATCGCGCGGCGTATTGAGTCCTTTTTGGAGCGCGGATTCTAAGCGATCGACCGACATTTCATAAAGGTACAAATCCAAAGATTCAGGATTGAATTCTTTTAGGGAAGCCTTGACAATTTCAGCGATTTGAATGGCAACAAAAGAAACGCCAATGAAGTCTTCGCGGCGTTTTTCCATGTTCTCTAACGGCGCATTGTAGCGGTAAATCGGCGAATAGAGAACAAACCCCAAGCCGTTGCCAGCTTCTAGGGGCAAGCGATGGGTTGCTGAAACCGTAGCCGTATCGCGGGCGCGCGCGATTGTAACTGAATTTTGCAACTGAGAAGCGCGATCGTATTGCAGGACACTTTGAAGTTTATCAGAGGGTTCGAGGTAGGTGGTTGGAAAGTATTCCGCGCGCTCCCGTGCGGGAACGATCGCGCTAGGATCGGAAGGATTATATTCCCAGATGTTACGCCCCCATTTGCGTTCGTAGTTGGCGCGATCGCCCGCCAAAATTCGAGGAGCAAAGCCTACACTCAAAATTTCTGAAGAATCGAACAGGATCGCTCGGGAAAAACGAGCGAATTCATCCTGTGAAATATTCTCCGAGGCTTCGTAAAATCCTGCTAAGGCTCTGGCAATTTTTACGGAATTATCGAGGTGGCGTTGAAAAGTTAGAGCGAGGGTGTCGGCACTGCGGGCGTATTTATCGAGATTTTTTGCTTTTTCCCAACGGTATATGGTGTAGGCAGCACCGCAAGATGAAAAAATACCTAAAAATAGAACTAACCAAACCGGAAAATAACGCAGTACCTTAGACCTGCGTTGCGGTGTGAGAAAAGCAGTAGGAAGCTTTAAGACTGCGATCGCCACTTTTCCGTTCCTTCGGGTTGAGAGTTATACCTCCAGTCGGGCTTAGTATAGATCTTTCTCCTATCAATTCGCTCTTTCATCTCAATTTCGCTCCAAACTCTAAAGATGCTTAAAGTCGCGCTGGGCTTTTTAGAGTGGCGAGGCCTGATGCGACTCCTATATCTATCTTACTGATAATCAGTTTTACCGATGAGCATTGAAACAAGAGAATCTCAAGATTTAATGCAAGGCTGATATTTCGCAATTCGTCCTATTTAAAGAAATATGGTGCCAAAATCGAACGATTTGCCTGCCCACTTCGGAAGGGTAAAGGTAATGAAAAAAGTGAGGTCCTTCGGAACACATCCAAAGTTCGTCTCCCGGTTGCAGCCAAGCACGCCATTTTTCTAGTACATTAGCATTAACAATAATGTCATCTGCGCTCCCACAAACCAGCAAAGGAACGTCAACGCCGCCCGGAGTTATGCGATCGCGTCGATAAAGCGAGTGAGGAGATAGGGAGTGCAACAAGTCTTTTTCCAAGATTTCAATTAAGCACTTTGTCGTGCGGTAATTTTGTTCTCCAAATAGGTAGCGAACTATCTGGGCGAGAATCGCGACGCGATCGCACGGTAGTTGCGCGCACAAGGTATAGTAATGCGCTTGCCAGTCGATTTCTGGATGCGCGCCTACCCCTAATAAGGTTAGCGATCGCACTCGTTCGGGATGTTCGCGGGCGTACAGTAAACCCAGCAATCCCGCTGTCCCGTGTCCGATGAGATGTAGGGGGCGATCGCACTGTTTGAGATAGTCGTGTAGCAGAACGGATGCGATCTTCAGAGAACTCGCTTCATCCGGACTCTGGCTATATTCCCAGCGCGCAATAGCAGCACGAGCGAATAAATAGCGCAGTAACGGAGCCTCAAACGGTTGAAAGCTTTCGCTCGTGTTTAACCACAAAGCCGTCGGATACTTGCTCATTCCCTTCCTCATTCAAAGCCCTCCTAGCTTCTTCTTCTTGGCATTCCAATACAGGACTGAGGCGCGCGAGTCAAAAACCCGATAACTCCGTGCCAAGTCCAGGCATCGTCTTCACCTTAAACTTATTGATATTTAAAGTCAAGTATTTATTTCAAAGACTGACTCCTCAAGACCGGCTCTCTCTACTGCTTCCATTGCTTATATTTGCTAAAGTCCCTATTTTAAAGGAGTTTTAGCTCTCAGATTAGATAAGAAAATCTGTACAGATTTCGCGATAACACAATTCTTATTGATACTAAGATGCAATTAAGCTCAAATAGAATTACACTGTTTTGCAAGTAATTGAGAATTACTTCTAATAAGCAAGGAAGCCTTGCTCTCAGACACAATCTCACAACACACTAGAGGATGCGTTATGCAGACATACGACAATCCCAACGTTAAATACGATTGGTGGGCGGGGAATGCTCGTTTCACCAACCTTTCCGGCTTATTTATAGCCGCGCACGTCGCCCAAGCGGCCCTCACCGTTTTCTGGGCAGGAGCCTTCACCTTCTTTGAACTCGCACGTTACAACCCCGAAATCCCAATGGGAGAACAAGGACTCATCCTACTTCCCCACCTCGCAACCCTCGGATTCGGTGTAGGCAAAGGCGGAGTTGTCAATGACACCTACCCTTACTTCGTCATCGGTGCTATCCACCTTATCTCTTCCGCCGTCCTCGCGGCGGGAGCGCTCTTTCATGCCTTCAAAGGCGAACCCGATCTCCAGCAAGCCTCCGGTCAGGCCCGTAATTTTCACTTCGATTGGAACGATCCGGCGAAATTGGGCTTAATTTTAGGGCATCACCTCTTATTTTTAGGGGCAGGAGCGCTCTTGTTAGTTGCGAAAGCTATGTTTTGGGGCGGACTTTACGATGCCACGATCCAAGACGTGCGTTTAGTAACCTCACCCACTCTCGACCCCTTCACGATTTTCGGCTATCAAACGCACTTTACCTCGGTTAATAACCTCGAAGATTTAGTAGGCGGTCATATTTATGTCGGTTTAATGCTGATTGGGGGCGGCATTTGGCATATTATTACACCGCCGCTGAAGTGGGCGCGCAAAGTCTTAATCTTTTCGGGCGAAGCAATTCTCTCGTATTCTTTGGGCGGTATTGCGCTTGCGGGTTTTGTGGCGGCGTACTTCTGTGCGGTCAACACTTTAGCCTATCCAGTAGAATTTTACGGCCCAACACTGGCATTGAAGTTCGGAGTTGCACCTTATTTTGCCGATACGGTGGAATTAGCGAACGGAGCGCACACCGCGCGTTGCTGGCTGGCTAACGCTCACTTTTTCTTAGCTTTCTTCTTCCTACAAGGACATCTCTGGCACGCCTTGCGGGCGATGGGCTTTGATTTTCGTCGCATCTGGACGGCGTTAGACAATGCGGCAATTCCTCAAGCTGCCGCGCCAATGTCAACTGAGGCAACAAAATAGGAATCAGAAAAACCGGGTTTCTATCAGTCTAGAGAGCAATCTCTAGATTTTTTTGATGGCGTTTGGAGTGAGGAGAGTAGGACGCGGTACGTCCACCGCGCGATCGCTCTAACAAGACTTTGTTAAGTTTGACCGCATAGCTTAGAGCAATGGGCTATACTAAACCTAGCTCCGTAATAACCCGCAAGCTGTTGTTTTTAATAACATAATATACCTATCATGACTACCGTCTTGATTGTTGAGGACGATCCAATTAATCTGCGTGTATTTTCTAAAATTCTTACTAAGTGGGGAGGTATGGACGTTAAAGGGACAGAAGATGTTGAAGAAGTGTTGCAAGCTTCTGAAGCCGGAGAAGTGGATATTATCCTGATGGATGTCTCTTTAAGCAATAGCGCTTATCAGGGTAAGCCTGTGGATGGTTTGAAAATCACTCAATTGCTGAAAGCCAATCCCACGACAGCGAAGTTGCCGGTGATTTTAGTGACGGCTCACGCTTTAAAGGGCGATCGCGAAAATTTCCTTGCTAAAAGCGGTGCAGATGGCTACATCGCTAAACCAATTGTCGATCATCAAGGATTTGTCGAGTGCGTCCAAGAATTTTTACCGAAAGCTTGGGCTTGTTGAAGTAACGAACATCGCTCGACTTAGATTTTGGGTTGGATTGGCGGTTATTGCCGACTTAGGTTGCTAACGTAGTAGGGGAAAATGACCAAATAATTCGTAATTCGTAATTTCAGGTCAGACGATTCGCTACTTCCCGCCTAAAATCTTGACAAAACCACACATGAGTTTGCGATTTTGTCAAGTCTTTCGGCTGGATGGCCTCTCGATGAATTAATGAGGTTAGGGCGTTTTATTGATAGCGCTCGACCAAACCTTCTAATCCGCCGGAGTATCCTTCGCCCACTGCCGTCATCGACCAACTCGAACCCGCACGCTTAAACTTCGCCATCACCACTGCTGTTTCGTTCGAGAATTGCGCGTCGAGATCGTAGCGTAAAACTTCTTCGCGCGTGGCGATATTCACTAAGCGCACGTAAGCTTCGCTCACCATCCCAAAATTCTGACCTCGCGCTGTCGCTTCATGGATGGTAATGCAAACCAAAATTTCTTCAACGGCAGGGTCTACTTTACGCAGATCCATGATAATTGCTTCGTCGTCGCCGTCACCTTCGCCAGTGCGATTATCGCCGGTGAGTTCCAAAGCGGGAGAGGATTCCGGCGATCGCTTCTGATTGTAAAAAACGAAATGTTTATCGGATACTAAATGCCCGTTACTTCCCAACATCATCACGGATACATCAAGGTCAAACGATGCACCGTCGCTGCCTACATCCCATCCCAAACCGGCAAAAGCGGCATCTAAATTCGGTAGGACTTTTTCTAAGCTAATCGTACTTCCTTTACTGAGATTAATCGCCATAAAGTCGCTTTCCTCCGTTAATTCTTAATGATAACCAATATAACAATATCGAATCAGTCGTGCGATTTATCCAATTCTTAATTGTCAATTTTTACTTTTTAGGGTTTAGCAAAAATAGTAGCTTCTAGGTCGCGGATAGCTTGCTCGAAGTCGTCGTTAATAACCAGAACGTCAAACTCTTTGCCGGTGTCGATTTCGGTTTTGGCTCGTTCGAGGCGCTTGAGAATAGCAGCTTCGGAATCCGTACCGCGATCGCGCAATCGACGTTCTAACTCTTCGAGTGAGGGGGGCAAAATAAAAATCCGCAGCGCTTTAGGAAAAGTTATGTAAATCTGTTTCGCTCCTACGATTTCAATCTCCAGTAAGATTTGCTGTCCGAGAGCGATCTTTTCTTCAACCAAAGCGCGCGGCGTACCGTAATAATTCCCCGCATACTCCGCCCATTCCAAAAATTGTCCGTTCGCGATCGCCTCACAGAAGCGATCGCGCGATAGGAAATAGTAATCTTTCCCTTCTACTTCCCCAACACGGGGATCCCGAGTTGTTGCCGATACAGAAAGGTTTAATTCAGGATGACGGGAGAGTAGCGATCGCACTAAGGTTCCTTTCCCAACACCACTCGGCCCGGTAATAACAATGAGGCGGCCAGTTTGCATGAAATGCAGTAGATGCTTTAATGAGTGCTATTAGAATCTTTGCTGACAACAAATCGATTCGCAACAGTTTCCGGTTGTATTGCCGACAGCACGACGTGGCTGGAGTCAGTAATAATCACCGCTCGAGTCCGACGGCCGTAAGTTGCATCAATGAGTTGTCCGCGCTCGCGAGCTTCAGAGATCGTGCGCTTGATCGGAGCCGATTCTGGGCTGACAATCGCGACAATGCGGTTGGCAGAGACTATATTCCCGAAACCGATATTGATGAGTTGAATGTCCATAAATAATGTTCGAGTTATGGGGCGAACGCCTAAAGAACCGTAATTTCCATATTATCGACAAATATTCAGCACTACAATGCTAAAAATCACTAAAATCAGGGTTATTTTACAGTCACGTTCGATATTTATCTGATTTATAGCTCAGATTCCGTTAAGCGTCTTCGCTCGTAAGAAAGATATTTTTTAAGCTCTTCTTTACTATTTAAGATAGCGCGTTTAACCCGCTCGATCCGCTTCTGCGTCAATTCTAATGCAACCTGTTGATTTCACCACTCTGACGGCGACCGTTGCCGAACTCCGTTCTGGCTGGCTGCCCGCACGCATCGAACAAGTTTATCAGCGCGATCGCACCACCCTCGCCCTCGCCCTCCGCACCCTCAACGGTCGCGACTGGCTGACGTTGTGCTGGCATCCCCAAGCCGCGCGCCTCTGCATTGGCACTCCGCCACCGCGCCTCCCCGATACCTTCACCTTCAGCGACCAATTGCGACACCAACTCAATGGTTTAGCCCTCGCTCGCATCGACGCGATCGCGCCTTGGGAAAGAGTTCTCGATTTGCAATTCGCCCAACGTCCCGGCGAACCCGCGCTCTGGCATCTCTACGTGGAGATTATGGGCAAGTATAGCAACGTCATCCTCACCGACGCAAACCGCCAAATTGTAACCTGCGCTTACCAGGTGAGCGATCGCCAGTCCAGCTATCGCACCGTACAAACCGGACAACCTTACGAACTACCGCCGCCCCTCGTCGCTGCTACGCCCCACGCCGACGAACCCCAAGCCCGCTGGCAAGAACGCATTGCCCTGATTCCCGGTTCCCTAGAGCGCCAACTCCTAAAAAGCTATCGCGGTTTGAGTCCGACAGTTGTCAAACAACTCATCGCCGCCGCCGGACTCGCGCCTCAACAAAGCACCGAGACACTCGCGCAAAGCGATTGGCAGCACTTATTTCAACGCTGGCAAGAATGGTGCGAGGTACTCGCAACGGAAACTTTTTATCCCGGTTGGACGGAAAATGGCTATACCGTTCTTCCTTGGGGAGAATCGCGCCCCGAAAAAAACGTTCAAACCCTACTCGATCGCTACTATACCCAACAACTCGCCCGTCAAAGTTTCCAACAACTGCACCATCAACTCGCCCAAAAACTCAACTCTCTGCTCTCGAAATTGCGTGTTAAAGCGACAACATTTCGCGATCGCCTCAATAGCTCCGACGCAGCCGAAACCTATCGCGATCGCGCCGATCTGCTCATGGCGCACTTACATCTATGGCAACCGGGACTAAAAGTGATGACCATTGAGGACTTTACCACCTGCGAACCCGTCGCTATTACCCTCAACCCCGAAAAAAATGCCGTCCAAAACGCCCAAGCTCTTTACAAACAGTACCAAAAGCTCAAACGCGCCCGTTTTGCCGTCGAGCCGCTTCTGCAAGCCGTTAGCGAAGAAATCGACTATTTGGAACAAGTAGAAACGGCTTTGAATGCGCTCGATAATTATGCCGCTGACGACGATCTCGCTGCCTTAGAAGAGATTCGCGAAGAGTTAATCGTGCAGGGGTACTTAGAAGCAACGAAAGACCGCAACCGCAGCGAAAATAACGAATCGCAACCCTATCGGTATGTTTCGCCTTCGGGTTTTGAAGTCTGGGTGGGGCGCAATAATCGCCAAAACGACCAACTGACGTTTCGTACTGCCGGAGAGTACGATTTGTGGTTTCACGCCCAAGAAATTGCCGGTTCTCACGTTTTGCTGCGCTTGCTTCCCGGTGCGGCGGCGGAGGAAGCCGATTTGCAGTTTGCAGCAGATTTAGCCGCTCATTATAGTCGCGGACGGGCGAGCGATCGCGTCCCAGTTATTTATACTCAACCGAAGTACGTTTATAAGCCCAAGGGAGCTAAACCGGGGATTGCCGTATACAAGCAAGAACGGGTGATTTGGGGAAGTGCGGCAAGAATTCAAACTCTGTTAGTTAGCGAGCCACTCAGTTTCGGTTGACACTTCCCGCTCTGTCATAGACGGGGATTCTTTCATCACAGGGAGTCTAATGACTTTACCCTCTGAAAGCATCTTGACGGTATGCCCTACCGCTGCGAGTCCACGTTGAGCTACCACTTGATTTGAGGAAAGCAGACGACTTACACAGCGGTCTGGGTGGTTTATGATGAAATGCAGACCCCGAAAACCCCAATTCAATTTGTCACCATCCCCACTGTTAGGAGGACTATCTAACATTGTCTCGCCGCTATCTTTTTACTTCCGAATCAGTTACAGAAGGTCATCCCGATAAAATTTGCGATCGCATCTCCGACGCAATTCTCGATGCCCTTTTAACCGAAGATCCCTACAGTCGCGTTGCTGCTGAGGTCGTTGTCAATACCGGTCTCGTGTTAATTACTGGGGAAATTACCTCGAAAGCACAGATTAATTATGTCAATGTAGCGCGCAATGTCATTGCGGAAATTGGCTATACAGATGCCAATAATGGTTTTGCTGCTAACAGTTGTTCTGTTCTCGTCGCTTTAGACGAGCAATCGCCGGACATCGCGCAAGGCGTGACGGAAGCGCAGGAAAAACGCGATGCAACGAGCGATGACAAACTGGATAAAATTGGTGCAGGCGACCAAGGTTTGATGTTTGGTTTTGCCTGTAATGAAACGCCGGAATTGATGCCCCTGCCGATCAGTCTCGCCCACCGGATTTCGCGTCAATTAGCAGCGGTGCGGAAATCGGGAGAACTGCCTTATTTGGGCCCCGATGGCAAAACACAGGTTAGCGTCATTTATGAAGACGGCAAACCCGTGGGTATCGATACGATTTTAATCTCTACTCAACATTCGGAAGCGATCGGCGAATTAACAGAAAATTCGGCGATTCAAGAGAAGATTAAAGCAGATCTTGAAGAATTCGTTGTCAAGCCCGTTTTTGCCGATATTAACGTTAAACCTGACGAAAATACGCGCTTTTTAGTCAATCCCACGGGAAAATTTGTCATCGGCGGACCGCAAGGCGATTCCGGTTTAACGGGTCGTAAAATTATCGTCGATACCTACGGCGGTTATTCTCGTCATGGCGGCGGTGCATTTTCGGGGAAAGATCCAACTAAGGTAGACCGTTCTGCGGCTTATGCTTGTCGCCACGTCGCTAAAAATATCGTTGCTGCTGGCTTGGCGGATAAGTGCGAGGTTCAGGTGAGTTACGCGATTGGGGTAGCCCGCCCGACCAGTATTTTTATCGAAACCTTCGGCACGGGCAAAGTAGATGATGAAGTGTTGTTGAAGCTAGTACAGGAGCATTTTGAATTGCGTCCTGCCGGTATCATCGAAACGTTTAATCTACGCCATCTCCCGGCGGAACGAGGCGGTCGTTTTTACCAAAATGTTGCGGCTTACGGTCATTTGGGCCGTACCGATTTAGATTTACCTTGGGAACAACTCGATCGCGTCGAACTTTTGAAAGAAGCTGCCCAGCAGTAAAAACAACGCGATTTTAAAGCGACGGGCGAAAGGTCGGCATTGCCAACTTTTTGCCCTTTTTATACCAATTCTCCGAGTTCGGACGACACATTTTGAAACTGAAACCCCTAATATATCTAGGTTTCTGAATTTTTAATTTTGAATTTTGAATTGGTATTACGGTGTCGCTTGCTGTCGCTGGCGAACGATATCGAGATTGCGCCGTGCCAAGCTATTATTCGGATCGAGTTCCAGTGCGCGGCTAAAAGCAGTCTCGGCTTCAGCGTTGCGCCCCAAATCCAGGAGAACTACGCCGCGATTGTTCCAAGCGAGGGCGTAATCGGGCTGGCTTTCGAGGGCGAGATCGTAAGCAGCGAGGGCTTCTTGGTAGCGTCGCAGGCGGCGCAGGGCCACGCCTTGATTCATCAGCGCTCGGGCGGGGCTAGCCTGTCCCCAGCGTCCGTCCCCTTTGAGGGCGCGATCGCAGCTTTCAACGGCCTCGGGATACCGTTCGAGGGCAATGAGTACGACGCAGCGGTTGTAGAGGGCGAGAGTATAAGCTGGAGCGAGGGCAATCGCGCGATCGTGGGATTCGAGCGCTTCGGCCGTTCGTTTCAATTGCTCGTGCAAAATCGCACCCCGAATCGTCCAAAGGGAAGCATCGTTCGGGGCGAGAGTAAGGGCGCGATCGCACGCATTTAGCGCTTCTAAGCCCGAACCTTCGTAACAGGAATCGGGGGCGGGAGTTGGCTCGGTGGTCGCCGCAGGAGGCATTGGAGCGCCATTATCCGCTGCTTTTACCGCAGCGATCGTCCCCAAACTCGTGCCGCCCAGAATTAGAAGAAAAGCAAGAAATTGTTGCACCATCGGAGTTGTGTTGCCTTGAATGCAGAGTTATCTAAGCGGGAAAAGACGTATTTTCCCGACCAAGGTTGCACCCCGACTCCGGTATTGCTAGCGATTTTATCGATTGCTGCTGGTCAGTTCCTCCACTAAAGCGACAACCGCACTGCGACTGAGTTTTTCGTGACCTTCTGCTAAAGCATCAAGCGTTGCATGAGCTAATCGCCAAGGAATCTGACAAAAATCTAGCGCCGGCCCGGAGGGGAGCGCTGCGATGTAAGCATCGGCGAGGATCAAATTATTGCGAGCGTAGTTTTGCATTTGCTCCGCCGCCCAGCCATTGGGAAAAAAAGTTACGCCCCGTTGTAGGTCGTCTTTGTAATTGCGAAGAATATTAACAGCTTGCAAGCCGCGCCCGAAGCCAATTGCATTGGCTCGGTGGGTTTGAGTGCCGTCATACCACGCCCAAAGGTCGGACAGAAGCAATCCTACTGCACCCGCTACACTAAAAGTATAACAATTGAGGTCGCCTTCTGTGTTGACCTGCCAATTGCGAGCCGCCCAATAGGCCATGCGATCGGACATCGCGGCCGTCGCATCCCACACTCTGGCTCGAATGCTTGCCGGTGCGAGTTTTGCCCACTCTCCAATGCGCACGGAAACTTCGGGTAGGGGATCCGGCTCGGTTTTGAGTAAGCCCGATAAGCGCTCGAAGTTGTCTCCATCTATAGCCGCTTGCAAGGAATAACTGATTTCTTGCAAAAGCAGCACTTTGCGATCGTTGGATAAGTCGGGACTATCCTCAATCTCATCAATAGCCCGCATACACAAGTAAGCAGAAGTGACTGCTTCTTGAAGCCCGCTAGGCAATCGATGGATTGGGATATAGAACGTTCTACTGGTTTCTTTCAAAACAATTAAGGCATCTGCAACCAAATCCATGCCTTTTCACTCCTCATCACTAAAAATGAACTCAGCAGCTATGGAACGCATCGAACTCTGCGGCGAACTAACTCCCTTTTACTTCAGCAGACTCAGCGCTTCTAACGAACGAGCTTACAAATATTTACCATGCTTTGGCCGATTCGCGCCGTAGCAATCTAATCCTAATACCTCGAAAACCCAACCTCCATCAGGAGATTGGGCTTAAGGATCTAAAATCTTTAGATTTTTAAGTCGATCGAACTGTACCGTCCAATCGCAGGGTATCAAGCCAAGGTTTCCGGACAATAGCCCAGCCCGCGCGCGAATTGACGGCGGAAAGCCTCGATATCGTCTTTATCCGGGTTGCCGTGGGCGACAACAGTCACTTGATAGCGCCGCATGACTTCAATGGGGGATTGTCCGGTTTCCAAACTCCAGAGCGCCATTTGCAAGCGAATATCAGGTTCGTAGGGGATTCCTAATTCGTTCATGTAGGCGAGGAAGTCCAAATGCTTGTGAGAGGACACCGGATCGCACAGTTTGATTTTCACAATCCAGCCGTCGATCTGATGGATGACGGTTACGAACTCAACTAAGACATCGTTCGCCTGACGCAAATATTCAGCGACTCTAAGCGTTAAACTAGCATTTGCAAGAAAATAGAGATAATACATAACTCACCCAGAGCAGACCTTCGTAGACACCGATCTACCTTATAGCGTCGCTTAAAAGCGAACTGAAGGGAAAGGGGAAAAGCCCCCGACTTTCACGAGGGGATTTACCCAATTCTTTCACAATTGTTGGATCTTGCCAATCTCCTCTCGCTGCCCTCAAAAAAAGAATCGCGTCAAGACTAGCCTTTCGCATGAATGAAGATTATTTACTCTCGAGCTATCATTACGAACTGCCGTCCGAAGCGATCGCGCAACAGCCCGCTTTACCAAGGGATAGTTCTCGCCTGCTCGTGATTGATTCCCCGACAACGTTCGCCCATCGTACTTTTCGGGAACTACCCGACTGCTTGCAAGCCGGGGATTTGTTGGTGTTGAATAATACGCGCGTCTTTCCCGCGCGTTTGTATGGGCGCAAGTCTACGGGCGCGCGGGTAGAAGTCTTGTTGCTCGAGGAGCGTCAGCCCAATTGTTGGTTGGCGTTAGTGAAACCTGGAAAGCGCTTTACCCTGGGTTCGGAAATTTGGTTTTTTGCACCGTCGGAAGTGGAGCAACCGGAGGCGGAACCGCAGTTACGGGCGACAGCGATCGCGCGCGATGAGGCGACGGGCGGACGCTTGTTACAGTTCGATCTGCCGCCCGAAAAGTCGCTGTTTTCAATCCTCGAAGCGATCGGGCAGGTACCGCTACCGCCCTATATCCAAGCCCGAGACTCTCTCCCTTCTCAGTATCAAACGGTTTACGCGCGCGAACTCGGTTCGGCAGCAGCGCCGACAGCAGGCTTGCACTTCACCGAAGTGCTGTTGGATGCCCTTCAACAGCGAGGGATTAGTATTGCTGATGTAACGCTGCACGTAGGCGTGGGAACGTTTCGCCCGGTGGAGACGGAGGATATTCGCTCTCACGCGATGCACTCGGAATGGTTTGAGGTGAACGCCGCAACGGTGGAGAAGATTTTGCAGACGAAGGCTGCGGGGGGACGAGTGATTGCGGTGGGAACGACGGTGGCGCGATCGCTGGAAGGGACAGCACGGGCTAAGGCTTCGGAATCTGGACTTTCTCCGTTCTCGGGGCGGACTAATTTATTTATCTATCCCGGCTATCAATGGCAAGTTGTGGATGGATTGATCACGAATTTTCACCTACCGGGTTCGAGTTTGTTGATGTTGGTAAGCGCGTTGGTGGGGCGCAAGCGCTTGCTGGAACTCTATCAAACTGCGATCGCGCAGGGCTATCGGTTTTATTCGTTCGGCGATGCCATGCTAATTTTGCCCGAGGCCAGAGGAATTCATTGATAATGGACAGTTAATAACGAAAGGCATTAAAATTTCAACGCAGCAAGAGACAGCATCAACCTGGAATTTCTTTCGTTATCCATTGTCAATTGTTCGTTGTCCATTAAATTGTTGAGGTGTGCTGATGGTGAAAAGGGCGAAAAACCGAGGAAAAGCGATCGCGCTAGTCTTAAGCCTTTCGAGCGCGATCGTTCTATTGCCGAGCGTAGCAGGAGCGGCTCCCATTCCAGAATTTTCCCGAACCAAACAGCGCATTGAAGGCTTATATACCAATAACTTGGATGCGGCGCAGTTATTGCAGCGCGGCGTGACTGAGTACAAGCGCAAAAATTATACCGTCGCCGAAGAGTCCCTGCGTCAGGCTTTGGATTTCGATCCGAGAATGGCGATCGCCTATTACTTATTGGGCAACACGCTTATGGCTCAAAATCGCAATACGGATGCGATCGCGCAGTACCAACAGGCGACCTCCCTCGACCCCAGCATGACCGAGGCGTACTACAATCTCGGCATCGCCTACTCGATGACCGGACAGTTGAATTCGGCAGCCGAAGAGTTTCAAAAAGCCCTCGTCATCAATCCCAATTTTGCAGCCGCGTACTACAATCTCGCTCATACCCTCGATACTCAGGGACGCGCGGCAGAAGCGAGCGAATATTACCGGCAAGCCTTGCGGCTGGATCCCAATAATGCTGGAGCTTACAGCAATTTGGCTTTAATTTCAGCGCGTCAGGGAAAAACTGAAGAAGCGATCGCACTGCTGCAAAATGCCGTTCGGACAGATCCTAACCTCGCGATCGCACAGTACCAACTCGGTATCCTCTACGCTCAGAAAGGGCAGTTTGAGGCAGCAGAAGCCCCTTTAACCGCAGCAGTCCAACTCGACCCCAATAATGCCGCCGCTCAGTACAATTTAGGCAGGGTACTGCTCGAATTGAACGATCCGGCAACGGCGCGCGATCGCCTCGAACGCGCGATCGCTCTGGATGCGAATAATCCCGATGCTTACCAACAACTCGGAATTGCCAAACTCAGAACCGGAGATTCAGCAGGCGCGATTGAAACGCTGCAAGCTTATCTCAGTCGCAAACCGGGAGACGCTCAAACTTACTCGAATCTCGGCCTTGCTTACCAAAAAGAAGGGAAATATGAGGACGCGATCGCGCAATACCAACGCGCCCTCAGACTCGAGCCTAACGACGCAGAAACCTTCTACAACATCGGTATTTCCCTGCACGAATCCAAACAATCCCAACGCGCGATCGCGCCCCTCCAAGAAGCCTTCCGCCTCTTTCAGCAACAAGGGCAAACCGCGCGCGCTCAAGAAGTCAAACAATACCTCGAACAAACCGTACTGCCCGAAATTCCTAAACCCGAAACAGCCCAATAAATTGAACTTAAGCTATTTAAGAAAATCGCAATGGCAATTTTACAATTAGAAGACGGTACAACCTACACTCAAACCGACGATATTGCGCGCGAACTTGCCGCACTAAATGTCAACTTAGCTCGCTGGCCGGTTGGGGACAATGAAACCCTTCAAACTCTACTCGCAAAAGCTGCCTTAGATGAAGCAGAAAAAGAAGAAGTTTTGCAGTCCATCGACCGATATTTCGAGCAACTTAAGCAAGAAGCAGGCTATCAAACTCGCGATTTAATTGTCTTGCATCCCGATATTCCAAATCTCGACGCACTCTTAGCTAAATTTCAACGTTGCCATACCCACGGCGATGACGAAGTACGCTACATCATTGAAGGGGAAGGCGTATTTGGTTTTGTAACTCCAGAGGGGAAGCAGATGGAACTGACAATTCAACCGGAAGAATTTATCAATGTCCCGGCGGGTACGGAACATTGGTTTTATTTAACCCCACAGAAACGCATTAAAGCCGTGCGTTATTTCACCTCAATGGAAGGTTGGGTTCCTGAATATACAGAAACCGCAATTCGGATGCGTCCTCTAGCGTTGACTTAGAGAATGTTTGAAAAGTTGAGTGAGGGGTAAAAAAAGGACTTAAGTGTAAGGGGTTAAGCTGTTCCCTCTTCAGTTTGATAAGTCCTTAAACTCACGCTCGCGCTCCACATCCCCGCACGCGAGTATTAAGAACGACGCGCAGAAGCCGCAACAAGAGGTTGCCGCGAGGTTCGGGCTGGCATCGATTCCCAACCTCGAATCGGTCCTGGCTGTAAGCCAGAATAAGAATTGAGGCTGTAGACTCCCGTGGCGCAGGCTTCGACCACTCGACCATTCAATTCGCAGGTGGTCATTAAGTAGTCGCAAGCATCGCATTCAACACGAACGGCCAAGCTTTTCGGGCAACCGAATTCTGCTCCATCACGGCCGCTGAAATGATGGCGTTGGGCAAAACTTCCGCAATTCGGGCAGTGAATTTTTTCGATTAAGTGCATGACTGCTTCCTTCCCGTTGGGATAATTTATATCTGTGCGTCAAGCCCTTCTACAGAGAAACAATGATTAGCTTTTCTTTTTGGGTAGACAGAACAAAAACGCTAGTGATTTGTTAAATTTCAGATTTGAAAGTAAATCTGCCTGCTCCCGATCTTAAAGGGAGGCTAAAGAGGTTTAGCGAAGGCTTAAGTTGAGTTTTTTAGGCGATTCGTCTAAAGTTCATAGAGCGAATCCTAAGCTTTATTTTATCATTCTTTCATGATAGCCCTTTCTTCGGTAGGGTGCAAAGATAGCTTAAAGTTTTGAGACATATCTTCTTATATTCTTATAACTTGTCTGAAAAAGCGCGGCATCTTCTCTAAGGAAGATGTTATCTCACCCCTGACTCTCATTTAAGGATATCCTTTGGGATCGTATTGAACGCCTCGATCCCAAAGGTTAATTCCCGACAAAGGCTAAATCTCCGTTTGAACGAACTTGGCGCGATCGCGTCTTAAGTCCCAGTTCCGAGAAATTGCTGAAAAATACTAGCAAGGAAGTGCGCTGCAAGCTCGCTCAAAATCCTCATCGCTTTAAATCGGCTTGCAGCCCCATGCCCCCAGCAACCGAGTTCGATTTGGGGTAAGATCGGGGCAGCGATCGCGCGCCGACCCGAATACCACCGGATTGACTCGTAAAGCTAGCAAGCGACGCGGTAATATCCGTGCGATGCGCGATCGGGAGTCACTCTCGACCTCACCACTTTTTATAGGGCAAAAATTTACCGCACATCGTCACTTTAACGCGATCGCCTTTCGGGTCTTCAACCTTATCCACTTCAACGGAAAAATCGATCGCGCTCATAATCCCATCTCCAAACTTTTCGTGAATGACGGCTTTTAACGGCATCCCGTACACCTGCATAATTTCATAGAAACGATAAATCAGCGGATCCGTTGGAATTACGGGATCTAACGAGCCTTTCAAGGGAGGAACGGTTAATTCTTCAGCCATTTCTTCCGGCAAATCCAAAGCTGCTACTAACTTCTTGGCTTCCTCAATTCCGGCGCTCGCTTGACCGTAAAATAGGGCAGCAATCCAAGTTTCATCAAATCCGATAAGTTTTTCTAAATCTGCAAAGGTTAATTTTTTTGCTTTCTTAGCAGCGAGTAATTGACTAGAAAGGTCGGACATTTAAAAAAAATATTAGGGTAAGGGTAGACCAATGCTATCCCTCTACCCTAAACGTCGTTCCCTTTTTAATTCTGTATGTTTTAATACTCCAAAATGACTGGGAAAATGTTAGAGCAATGGGTCTATTTTTAGAAATTGGCAATATAGTGCTACTGGGTTGTGAATGTACGTTTCTAAAAGCACCAAAGTCTTGGCTGGTAGGCGCTGCCCACCCTACCCGATGTCCTAACTGAGTTGCGTAGCGCTATATCTTCCGCTTTCCCCTATACATCGAGCAATTGTAGGGACGTTAAATTTAACGTCCCTACTCAGATCCCTTCAATTCAACCGATAAGCAATTAAATCTAAGCTTTTTCCTCTCAATCGCCAATGACGCGATCGCGCAAATTCAAATTCGCATTCGGCTGTCCGTTGCGGTTGAGATAGCCCGTATCCATAAGAAAAGCTTTTAACGCTGTGGGAAAGTCCGGATGGCGACCGACAGGCTCGTTTTTACTATCGTAAATATCTAAACCCCAATCGTTGCTGCGATCGTAACGTGCCAGCATAAAATCCCAACCGTCTTCAAACTCGCCCAGTAGAATTTTTTGCGCGACATAACCAGCTAAAACGCCATTTCCCGCGCCGTTTTCTTCCATACTTTTATACATCTGCCAAGCAATCGATCGCAGATATTCGGGATATTGGCGCGTTACATCTTCAAAGTCGCCATCGCGATAGGATAAAACAATTGAAGGTGGAAAAGACCCGGCATAAGCATCAAAAGTGTAGAGAAAGTTATTATCGTAGGTAATAAATTCCATCCGACCATCTTGATTGAGGTCTTTGAACTCACCCCCGCCACCATCAGCAGGGCCGAGTTGCACGGAACTAAAATTGTTACCTTGGACGGTATAAACAGTCTGTGCGGTGCAGCAGTGCGCGCCGCCGGTGTAGGTTTCGACGATAACTTCCGGCGTGCCGTTGCTGTCGAGATCTCGCAGGCTAATATTGCCGTGATTATACGTTGAAGCCGTCTCCCTAACCTTCTCTTTACCGTCGTAATAGAGCGTGTAGCGCAGGTTATTTTCTTCATTAACGGCTTCGTTATTGTCTTTGTCGTAACTGACGGAGACTTTTACCTTACCGATCGCGATTTCGCGGTTTTGGAAACCTGGGGTATCGTAGCTGATTTCAATTTCGGGAACGGCGAGGGCGGGAAGGGCTAAAGTGACGCTAGCAGCAGCAAAGAGGGCTGAAAAAAGGTGACGCATCGAATCCAAGGTTGAAAAATGACGATTAGCGATTACTTCAACCGCTCAAGGCTTAATTCCGCATTTATCGCGATAAAAACCTTAAAAAATTGGCTTATACGACTGCAAATCCGAGTAAATTTATCCCCGTCGAGTCGCGGGCAAGAACGCGGCACTCCGGTTGACGTGCAAAATTTCACGAAAGTTTCGAGTTATTTGTCGAGACTTCGTACAATTTGTAAAGGTAAACTCTTACAATCTGTATTGAAATGAATTTTGTCGCTCTCAGTTTTGCGGTGCTGTTGTTGGTGGTGGCGATCGCGATCGCGCTTTACTTCCTCACCGCCCGCCGCTACGAATCCGCCAACTCCGTCGCCAATTCCTACGACCAATGGACGGAAGACGGAATCTTAGAATACTACTGGGGCGAACACATCCATCTCGGTCACTACGGTTCGCCGCCGCAGCCCAAAGATTTTTTAAAAGCGAAGGAAGATTTTGTCCATGAAATGGCGCGTTGGGGCGGTTTAGATAAACTTCCCGCCGGAACCACCGTTCTCGATGTCGGCTGCGGAATCGGCGGCAGCAGCCGCATTTTAGCGCGCGATTACGGCTTCAAAGTCACGGGCATTACCATCAGCCCGCAACAGGTGAAACGCGCGCGAGAATTAACCCCAGAAGGACTCAGCGCCAGCTTTCAAGTAGACGATGCAATGGCGCTTTCCTTCCCCGATGCGAGTTTCGATGTAGTTTGGACGGTGGAAGCGGGCCCGCATATGCCCGATAAAGCCGTATTTGCCCGCGAACTATTGCGAGTTCTGAAACCGGGCGGTACGTTGGTGGCTGCCGATTGGAACCAGCGCGACGACCGACAAAAGCCGTTAAACTTCTGGGAACGCCCGGTGATGCGCCAACTCCTCGAACAATGGTCGCATCCGGCTTTCTCGAGTATCGAAGGGTTCGCCGAACGTTTGGCGGAAACCGGATTAGTGAAAGGAGAAGTCGTAACGGCGGATTGGACGACCGAAACGCTTCCTTCTTGGTTCGATACGATTTGGCAAGGGATTATTCGCCCCCAAGGTTGGCTGAAATATGGCGTTCCGGGATTTTTGAAATCCGTGCGAGAAGTGCCGACAATTTTATTAATGCGGCTTGCATTTGGGAACGGTTTGTGCAGGTTCGGAATGTTCCGTGCCGTCCGCGCTTCGGGAGTAGGCGAGATCGATGCAAATGTTGCAACACCCGTTGCCAGCCAGTTTTAAGTCCTTATTTCGTGGCAAAATTAGCACTAATTTCCGATCGGTGGATCGCTGCTCCCTAATTACGAATTACGAATTACCGAGCTTCGGGAGTAGGCGAGATCGATGCAAATGTTGCAACACCTGTTGCCAGCCAGTTTTAAGTCCTTGTTTCGTGGCAGAATTAGCACTAATTTCTGATTAGTGGATCGCTGCTCCCTAATTACGAATTACGAATTACGAATTACGAATTACCGAACAATGTCTCACCCTCTCTACATTGCCTTCGTTTGGCATCAGCATCAACCGCTCTACAAAAGTCGAGAAAATCCTAAGTATCCCGGCAAGCAGTATCGTTTGCCTTGGGTGCGCTTGCACGGAACGAAGGATTATCTCGATCTGGTTCTGATTTTGGAACGCTATCCCAAGCTGCATCAAACGGTCAATCTCGTGCCTTCTTTAATTTTGCAACTGGAAGATTACGCGGCGGGTGTGGCAATGGATCCTTACCTGGCAGTCGCTTTAACCCCAGAAGACCAGTTGACTCCCGCCCAGAAAGAGTTTGCGGTGCAGTATTTCTTCGATGGCAATCACCATACGACGATCGACCCCCATCCCCGCTACGCGCAACTGTACGAGCAACGACAGGATAAGGGTAGAGAGTGGTGCTTGCGGCATTGGCAAGTGAATGATTACGGCGATTTGCTGGCGTGGCACAATTTAGCTTGGATCGATCCGATTTTTTGGGACGAACCGGAGATCGCGGATTGGTTCGAGCGGGGGAAAGGTTTTAGTTTGAGCGATCGCCAGCGCATCTATAGCAAGCAAAAAGAAATTATCGCCCGCATTATTCCCCAACATCGGAAAATGCAGGAAACGGGGCAACTCGAAGTCATGACGACTCCGTATACGCACCCCATTATGCCGCTGTTGGCCGATACGAATGCCGGACGGGTTGCAGTGCCGAATATGACGCTACCGCGATCGCGCTTCCAGTATCCCCAGGATATCCCTCGCCACCTCCGCAAAGCCCGAGAAATGTACGAAGATCGCTTCGGTACGAAACCGCGAGGGTTGTGGCCTTCGGAACAGTCAGTGAGTCCGGCCGTATTACCTTATATTGCCGAGGAGGGTTTTAAATGGATTTGTTCCGATGAAGCGGTGTTGGGCTGGACGATAAACCACTTTTTCCATCGCGATGCGGCGGGGAATGTCAGCGAACCGGAATTACTCTATCGTCCCTATCGCTTAGAAACCGAACAAGGCGATCTTTCAATTATTTTCCGCGATCACCGCCTTTCGGATTTAATCGGCTTTACCTACAGCGCGATGGAACCGCAAGCTGCCGCACGGGATTTAGTAGGACATTTAGACGCGATCGCGCGATCGCTCAAAAAACGTCAGAATGGCGGCGGTACGAGCTTAGAACAACCCTGGCTGGTGACGATTGCCCTCGACGGCGAGAACTGCTGGGAATATTACCAACAAGATGGATTGCCGTTCCTCGAATCGCTGTACGGAACGTTGAGCGATCGCAAAGATCTCCAACTCGTCACCGTCTCCGAATTCCTCGATCGCTTCCCCACCACCCAAACCCTGCCCGCCCGCACCCTCCATAGCGGTTCTTGGGTCGATGGCAACTTTACCACCTGGATTGGCGATCCCGCCAAAAATCGCGCCTGGGATCTCCTCACCGAAGCGCGGCGCGTCCTCGCCGAACACCCAGAAGCCACCGAAGAAAGCAATCCCGAAGCTTGGGAAGCCCTCTACGCCGCCGAAGGTTCCGATTGGTTCTGGTGGTTTGGCGAAGGGCATAGTTCCAACCACGACGATATCTTCGATCGCCTCTTCCGCGAACACCTGTACGCACTTTATACCGCCCTGAACGTCCCCGTTCCCGCCGGAATCGAACGAGAAGTCGAACATCACGAAGCCGGGGGCGATCGCCGCCCGCAAAGCTTCATCCATCCGATTATCAACGGCATCGGCGACGAACAAGACTGGGATAAAGCCGGACGCATCGAAGTGGGCGGCGCGCGCGGAACCATGCACCGCAGCAGCGACGTGCGACGGCTGTTTTACGGCTTAGATCACCTGAACTTTTACCTGCGCTTCGACTTCAAAGCCGGAGTCGAACTCAGCAGCGACGGACTGCCCGAATTGCACCTCTTCTGGTTCTATCCCGATGCACCCCGCCGCCTCAGTCGCATTCCCTTCGTCGATTTACCCGATAGCGAACCGGCGAATTACCTCTACCATCACCATTTAGGAATAGATCTGCCTTCCGGTTCGCTTTGGTTTGAAGAAGCCGGAGACGAACATCAATGGCATCCGAAAGCCAGTCGCGCTTCGATGGGCGTAAATCAATGCTTGGAACTTGCCGTTCCTTGGGACGATCTCAATGTCGAACCCGATCTACCCCTACAAATTCTCGCCGTTCTCGTTAAAGATGGCAAATTCCAGAGCTATTTACCGGATAGCGAACTGATTTCTTTGCAGGCCCCCTAATTCGCGGTTAGGGAATTCGCAAAAGTAATAAATTTTGGGTGTAGGGACGTTCAATTGAACGTCCCTACATCGCGTTTGGCTGCTTGTTAAGGAATACCAATTCTCCAAGTTCGGACGACAGATATTGAGGCTGAAACCCTTAATATATCTAGGTTTCTTCATTTTTAATTTTTAATTTTGAATTTTGAATTGGTAGAACTTCACAAACAAGACTCAGAGCGGATTGCATCCTTTACCTGCTTTTAAACTCAACTTCACCTCGAATAAACAAATTCATGGGATCGTCAATCGTGATGTTACTGAACGGCGGCCTCTAAATTGTCTGCTTTCCTCCCGATGATTTCAACAACATTCCTGCCTGCACTAGCAAGCGCGCTAAGCTTACTCGCGCTGACCATACCCGTTCGGGCGCAAGAACCCGCTGTCGTCCTCGAACTGTCCGTTTACGGCAGTATTTCGTCCGATCGCTACGAAGAATTGCAACTGCGGGCGGAAACCTTAGCCGAAAACGCGATCGCAGAACAGTTCGATAGCAACCCTCACCTTCCTGCCCTGAAAGTTACCGTTCTTTGCCATCGCGATGGCGAAATTCTACCGATTCTGTCGGTAACAGTTTCGCGCGCTCAATGGCAGGAAAACTCGAAAATTGGCGCTTGGGCGCAATATTACCCGTCCTACGCGCTCTTGCAACGCGAGCGAGGAGTGCCGCTTCGAGAATCAGCCACTCAGACCGTCGCATCTCAACCCCAAAATCCCACAATCGCGATCGATCGCGCTTTCGATGAAGGACTCCTAAGCGCAGCCCAAGCCCAGCAATACCTCGGCTACCTCGATTAAAACTCGATCGCGCCTTTTAGCCACTTCTACCACTCAATAAGAGGGAAAACTCCGTGATTCACGACAACAAAACCAGCAATCGGTCGGGCAATCGCCCCTTTGAAGATATCCTCCAAGCCAGACTGTCTCGGCGCAGCGTCCTCGCGCGCGGGGCTGCCCTATCCGCCACGGGTTTCCTCGCCGCCCTAACCGGCAACAAATTTTTCTCTCAAGGCGCTGATGCTGCCTCCACCCCAGAAGCAAGCAATCTCCTCGCCAAAAACTCCAGCCTCATCGACTTTCCCATCGTCCCCGCCGCGCAAGGTTCCGGCCCCATTCCCAACATCTCTTCGGCTTACCAGTACGAAGTGTTGATTCCCTGGGGAACGCCGCTGCAACCGGGCGGCCCAAGCTACGACGGCAACCCGAGCGCGCGTCCGACTTCTGCCCAACAAACCCAGCAAGTCGGTATCGGTCACGACGGAATGCACTTCTTCCCCCTTGAGGGCAGCAACAGCCACGGTATTCTGGCGATTAACCACGAGTACGGCACTAACGAACACATCCTCGGCAAAAAAACCGCCGACAGTTTAGAAGAAGTTCGCCGTTCTCAACACGCCCACGGTGTTGGTATCGTTGAAATCAAAAAAACGAACGGTAAGTGGCAAAACGTCGCAAGCAACAAAGCGCGACGCATCCACGTTAACACCCCCGTGACTTTCAGCGGCCCGGTCGCCAACGATGAATTGCTGAAAACCCGAGCCGGAAATCCTACCCTCGGTACGGTTAACAACTGTGCCAACGGTTACACGCCTTGGGAGACTTACCTGACCTGCGAGGAAAACTTCAACGGTTACTTCGGCGCAACTAGCGCTTGGACTCCTACCGCCGCTCAAAAACGCTATGGGTTTAGTGCGGCGGGTTTCGGTTACGGTTGGGAAAAGTTTGACCCTCGCTTCGATCTTTCCGATTCTAGTTACGCGAACGAGGAAAATCGTTTCGGTTGGGTGGTTGAGATCGATCCGATGAATCCGACCCAAAAACCCGTTAAACGCACTGCTTTGGGACGTTTTAAGCATGAATGCGCTGCGGTAACGGTCGGTCAAGGCGGCCGCGTTGTGGCTTATATGGGCGATGACGAACGGTTTGAGTATATTTATAAGTTTGTTTCCGACAGCAATTGGCGATCGCTGCAAGCGCGCAATATCAGCCCCCTCGATCGCGGTAAACTCTACGTTGCCAAGTTTAACGACGATGGTACGGGCAATTGGCTGGAACTCACCATTAATAACCCCGTTCTTAAAGCCAAGTTCAAAAACCAAGCCGAAGTTTTAACCTACGCGCGCTTGGCGGCTGATACTCTCGGCGCTACGCCAATGGATCGCCCTGAATGGACGACCGTTGCGCCGACGGGCGAAGTTTACTGCACCCTGACCAATAACTCGCGCCGCACCGCCCCCAACGCCCCCAACCCCTTAACTCCCAACCCCGACGGTCACATCATCCGCTGGAAAGATAGCGATAACCACGTTGGTTTGACGTTTCAGTGGGATATTTTTATTCTGGCTAAAGATACCCACGGCGCGACGGACGAGCGCACGTTTAGCAGTCCCGATGGGTTATGGGCAGATCCGGACGGCCGTTTATTTATTGAAACCGACGGCGAACAACAAAAAGGCTTGAACGACCAAGTTTTGGTTGCGGATCCGAAGACGGGCGATATTCGACGGCTGTTTACCGGCGTGACGGGTTGCGAAATGACGGGAATTACCGCTACCCCCGATCGCAAGACGCTTTTTGTCAACATTCAGCACCCCGGCGAGGGCGACCCAACAAAGACGAATTTTCCCGCGCCCCAAGGTAGCGGCAAGATTCCTCGCGATTGCACGATTGTCATCACTCGCAAAGATGGCGGTATCGTCGGTTCTTAGCCGTTTGCTGAATCGCTGTTTGAACTTGTCATTCGAGAAGGAAGGTTTTAAATGAAACGTTGGATTTTTGCGATCGCAGCCAGTTTGGGGAGTGCGATTCTAACTGCCCCAGCTAATGCCGCCCTGTTAAGCTGGAAAGTCGATTATACGGGCTGGTGGGACAATGACGGCGGCGGCGCAATTTCGGGACTGTTCGCTGCCGATGAAACCGCCGCTAGCGATGGCATTATTTCCATCGACGAAATGAGTAATTGGACGTGGAATTGGAGCGGCAACAACAATGTAGCTGCGTTTTCTATTTCCTCGAAAGACGGTGGCGTAACGGATTTTTCGCCGAGCTTTTTCGTTGACGGACGGCAAAATACGCCCATCGTTGATTTCTTCGATGCCGATAATCTCGACCAAGGTTCTTTTATTGGCGGAGGCGGCAATCTGGTATTAGATTTGCAAACGCTTCTGGTTGGTTCCTACGGCGATAATATTGCTGAATCGTTGGGAGATCCGACCTCGCGTTTGGGTAAAATTTCGGTTTCTACCGTTCCGGAACCGAGTATCGGACTCATTGCGCTGTTAGGTGTAGGACTAGCGAGTTGGAAGTTGAGAAAGCAGCAAGGCTAAACTTGCAATCTTAATTTTTAGGAACATTAAATTTTAGGTAGGGACGTTAAATTTAACGTCCCTATATCTTTTTATGCCGATAAATTGCCACTACCGATCTGGGATTGCTATAGTTGGACTGCGGTTTCAGAGCCACTTCCTCGTATTTTTGTTACGCCGAGCGACTGACGAAAAAGCACCACATCCAGGGAAACTCCCCCTTCACCTTCCCAATCTTTAGTCATTGCAGCAGATGCCCACCCCTTTCTTCCGCTGGCTTCCCCAACGTCCCAAGCAAATTTCCTTTACAGTCAAACTCGGTTTTGTTATCTTCTTGCTATCAACCGGCGTAACCAGCGCGAGCGTCTACTATTTTTACTCAACGACAGAGAAAATGGTGCTGCGCCAAATCCAGCAACAGCTTCGACGAATCGGTTATACCGCTTCATATCTATTCGATCGAGAAACTCGCGAGAGTATCGTTCGATTAACAGCAGCAGTCAATCGGGAAGCTCAACTCAATCCCCAAGTCACTCGCTCTCAGTTACAGGAACTTAAACCTGGGGACACGATTAAAAGTTTAAATCCCGAAGCGACTCGTCGTTTTCAGGCTTCACCTGATTTCCAGCGCTTAGTTAAGATACTCCGTCAAATTAAAACGGTCAGTCAGGATGAAATTGAGCCATTACAAAATTATTACCCACAGATCGTCAATAGCGGGCAGGTAAGAGCCGCTCTTGCTGTCGTCACTCCAGAGTCACCCGATCGCCGCATTGTGACTTTCCTCGCCTCAGCATCTCACGAACCTCAAGGGGATTGGCCCGGGAATCCGATTGGCAACTTGTATGCAATTTCCACCCCAATTTTCAGCCGCGTTTTTGATGGAGAAATTCAGATTGAAGATAAGTTTGTTCGTGACTCTTTTTATACTAGCATTTCAGTAACGATACCGCTTAAAAACGAGCAGGGGCAGACGATTGCGGGTTTGTGTCTCGATTATATCGCTAACAGCGAGTTGGACGAACTGCATAAGCTTCGTTTGATTTGCGCTGGTATTATTGCTGGCAGTTTTGGATTGTCTGTCTTGTTGGCGGCTTTGGTTGCTCGCTGGTTGAGTCGTCCCATTGCTCAGCTTCAACTTGCAGCGCAGAAGGTGCGCGCTCGCAATTACGATACGATTGTCAATGTCAAGAGTAACGATGAGTTTGAAACGCTGGCAGAAACCTTTAATAGCATGGTTGCAGAAATTCGCAGCTATTCCCAAACTTTAGAGGAACAAAATCAGGAACTCAAGCGGCTGGCTCAACTCAAAGACGAATTTTTAGCCAATACCTCCCATGAATTGAAAACCCCCCTTAACGGTATCATCGGAATTGCTGAATCTCTTGTTGACGGGGCGACAGGCGAGTTACCCCAACTCACTCGTTGGAATTTAAGCACGATTGTTGCCAGCGGCCGCCGTTTGTCCAGCTTAGTGAATGATATTCTTGACTTTTCTAAGCTCCGACATCAACATTTGGAACTGCAACTCAAATCCGTTGACTTGTATTCAATTGTCGATTTAGTTCTCACTCTCAGCCGCCCCCCGATCGCGAGTAAAAACCTGCAACTGGTTAATGCGATCCCTCAAGATTGGGTACCGGCTCTCGCTGATGAAAATCGCCTACAACAAATCCTGTATAACTTAGTCGGCAATGCCGTTAAATTTACCCCAAACGGAACTGTAGAACTGTCGGCACATAGAGTTAAAGATGAGTTAGCAATTACAGTTTCCGATACCGGAATCGGCATTCCTGCCGATAAGTTGGATCGCATCTTTAAATCTTTTGAACAAGCGGAAGGTTTTACCGCTCGAGAATACGGCGGTACTGGTTTAGGTTTAACGATTGCCAAACAGCTTGTAGAACTTCACGGCGGTCAAATTAGCGTCACTTCAGAACTGGGAGTCGGTTCTCGTTTTACCTTCACTTTGCCTGTCGCTCGAACGGCTGCCGAGCGCACTCAATCCATCGCCGCGATCGCGGAAATGCCTCCCTACGACTTCAGTACGGATATTGCTTTAAAACAAGCTACTGCCTCCAGTAAAACCTACAAAGTTTTAGTCGTTGATGACGAACCGATTAACCTTCAGGTTATTGTCAATCATTTATCCTTGCACGACTACAAAATTATTCAAGCATCGAACGGTCAAGAAGCTATTGCAATCGTCGAATCCGGCTTGCTCCCCGATCTCATTTTATTGGATGTCATGATGCCAAAAATGACGGGCTATGAAGTTACCGAACAACTGCGAAAGCGTTTTAATTCTACCGAACTTCCGATTCTATTACTGACAGCAAAAAGTCAAATTCAAGATATCGTCCTCGGCTTAAACCTGGGTGCTAACGATTATCTGACAAAACCCATCGCCAAAGATGAGCTTCTCGCACGCCTCCGCACTCATATTAACCTAAAATATCTCAAATCCGACAATATTCGCCTCGCCGCCGAATTGGATATCGTTCGCAAAATGCAGCAGATGGTGCTGCCGAAAGAATCAGAATTAAAGGCAATTAAAGGCTTAGAAATTGCCTGTTTTATGGAATCTGCCCAAGAAGTTGGCGGCGACTACTACGATGTAATTCAGCACGCTGGAGGCGTACAAATTAGTGTCGGCGACGTGACAGGACATGGGCTAGAAAGTGGTCTGTTAATGCTGATGGCGCAAACCGCAATCCGATCGCTATTAGAAGCTAATTTTACAGAACCCAAGGAACTTTTAGCCGTGCTTAATCGCACGCTCTATAAAAACGCACTGCGGATTAATTCTGATAAAAATATGACGCTGGTTTCGCTGCATTACGCGGAGGGAATGCTGACATTGAGCGGCCAGCATGAAGAGGTCATTGTACTGCGTTCTAATGGGGATGTGGTAAGAATTGATACGTTGGATTTAGGCTTTCCGCTAGGACTCGAGGAAGAGATTGCAGATTTTATTGCGACGGCGCAAGTGCAGTTACATTCACAAGATTTGGTAGTTATCTACACGGACGGCATTATAGAAGCTTTTGATGCTAACAACAAACAGTATGGTTTAGAGCGGCTGATTGAGACAGTCAAGCTTCATGACTCGAAGCCGGTTGATGCTATTCGAGAAGCCGTTATTTATGACCTACGCCGACATATTGGAGAGCAAAAAGTTGAGGATGACTTTACTCTAGTAATTTTCAAACAGCTTTGAGAGCAGAACATTAAATTTTATGTAGGGACGTTCAATTGAACGTCCCTACGCTCGTATTCGACTATTCTTGATGAACTTGAATGCGATCGCCAATTTCTTCATCCTCCGACAATCGAGCCAATAAACTCACGGGTTGATGCAAGCTAATTAGCTGCGCGAGCGTTTTTTTCAACTGGGTACGCGCCACGATCGCGTCGATAAATCCATGTTGCAACAAATACTCCGAAGTTTGGAAATCGTCCGGCAACTTCTCGCGCAACGTCTGTTCGATCGCGCGCCGTCCGGCAAACGCGATCGTTGCCTTCGGTTCTGCCAAAATCATATCTCCCAACATCGCAAAACTCGCGGTTACGCCGCCCGCTGTCGGATGCGTCAGTTAGGATGTTCGGTAGGCTGGGCAATCCCCACCAGCTAAGACGTTGGCGCGCTTAGAAACAGACATTCATGTTTCAAGTAGTGCTACATTTGAGAAGGTCGCAGAGAATTAATTATTAAAAATTGCGATCGACACAAAACTCATCAGTTAGAGAGATGGAGCAAGAAGCAATTATTCTTAATTCTAACCCAGAGCATTTAACTGAACTGGCGAGCCAAAGTGAAGAACTCGCTCGTCTTGTCGCCCAAAATCCTCATGCACCTTCCGAGTTACTGGAAAAACTCAGCCAAAGCAAGGATCGATTGACGCGGGAAGCCGTAACGGGAAATCCCAATACTGCAACCGAAGTTTTGTTTGAGCTAGGAAAAGAATTTCCCGAACAATTGTTGGAGAACCCCGCTTTTCCTTTACTGAGTTTAAAGCATCCAAATTTCTTGGAAAGAATGCCCTCGCAGACGCTCTATCGGCTGCTAGATGCGACTCGTGGCAAAGAAGCGTTATTGGAATCGCTTTGCAATCATCCCTCCTTCTCAGTTCGCCATGTAGGTGGTCACTTTTTGTTTCATAACCACTTCGAGCGCGAGTGGTTGGAGCGTTTCGTTGAGAGTCCCTATCAAGATATTCGCGCCGCGATCGCGTCAAAGCGCAGCACGCCCATTTCAGTTTTAGAGAAGCTCTCGAAGGATAGCGATTCCGCCGTCCGCGCCGCGATCGCGTCAAACCGCAGCACGCCCATTTCAGTTTTAGAGAAGCTCTTGAAGGATAGCGATTCTGAAGTCCGCGCCGCGATCGCGTCAAACCGCAGCACGCCCATTTCAGTGTTCGAGAAGCTCTTGGAGGATAGCGATTCCTCCGTCCGCGTCGCGATCGCAGCAAACCACCACACGCCCATTTCAGTGTTCGAGAAGCTCTTGAAGAATAGCGATTCCTCCGTCCGCGTCAAGATCGCGATCGCAGCAAACGGCCACGGGCCCATTTCAGTGTTCGAGAAGCTCTCGGAGGATAGCGATTCTAAAGTCCGCGCCGCGATCGCAGCAAACGGCCACGGGCCCATTTCAGTGTTCGAGAAGCTCTTGGAGGATAGCGATTCTGAAGTCCGCATCGCGCTCGCAGCAAACTACCACACGCCTATTTCAGTGTTAGAGAAGCTCTTGGAGGATAGCGATTCCTCCGTCCGCGTCAAGGTTGCCGAGAATCCCCGTACGCCCATTTCAGTTTTAGAGAAGCTCTCGAACCCAGAACATTTAACCGAACTGGCAAGCCAAAGCGAACAACTCTCTCGTCTTGTCGCCAAAAATCCTCATGCACCTTCCGGGTTACTGGAAAAACTCAGCCAAAGCAAGGATCGATTGACGCGGGAAGCTGTAACGGGAAATCCCAATACTGCAACCGAAGTTTTGTTTGAGCTAGGAAAAGAATTTCCCGAACAATTGTTGGAGAACCCCGTTTTTCCTTTGTTGAGTTTAGAGCATCCAAATTTCTTAGAAATAATGCCCTCGCAGACGCGCTATCGGCTGCTAAATTCGACTCGTGGCAAAGAAGCGTTATTGGAATTGTTTTGCAATCATCCCTCTTCATCAGTTCGCCGTGTAGGTTGTGACTGTTTGAGGCGTATTTACTACGAGCACGAGTGGTTGGAGCGTTTCGTTGAGAGTCCCTATGAAGATATTCGCACCGCGATCGCAGCAAACCACCGCACGCCCATTCCAGTGTTAGAGAAGCTCTCGAAGGATAGCAATTCCTTTGTCCGCGCCGAGGTTGCCAGCAATCCCACTACGCCAGTTTCGATTTTGGCAGAATTAATCTATGACTCCAATTCGGGCATACGCGAACGTATAGTAAAAGACAAACGACTGCCTGCATCGATTCTCGAAGAATTCTGCCGTTCTACAGTACTGGCGGAAGAATCAGTCCATTTTCGCCTTAGCGTTGCCCGTCGCGTTCAATCTGCCGCTACGCTCGAATTGTTGGGAAAGGATTGCCATTCTGAAGTCCGTAAAGCCGTTGCTAAAAACCAGAACACGCCCGTGTCCGTCCTGGAATTGTTAGCGAACCATGACTTCCCTGAAGTCCGTAGAGCCGTTGCTAAAAACCCGACCACGCCTGTAGAAATCTTACATCGTTTAGCAAGCGATCGCGTCATTAACGTGCGGACGGCAGTGGCTCGAAATCCCAGTACGGCGAGGGAAACATTGGAGATATTAGCGTGCGATTCTAGACAGCAAGTTCGGACTGCCCTAGCCAAAAATCCGAGTCTCGAACTCTTAATACTAGAGATGTTAGCAGGAGACGAGATCGCAACAGTTCGCCAATCTGCCATAAAAAAGTTAAGCCAGCGCATGGGAACTTTGTTCTACGATTTATACTGTAGTTAATTCTAAAACCGCTTTGAGAGCCAAACGCTAAATGCTTGCAGGGACGTTCAATTGAACGTCCCTACGCTCGTATTCGGCTATTCTTGATGAACTTGAATGCGATCGCCAATTTCTTCATCCTCCGACAATCGAGCCAGTAAACTCACGGGTTGATGCAAGCTAATTAGCTGCGCGAGCGTTTTTTTCAACTGGGTACGCGCCACGATCGCGTCGATAAATCCATGTTGCAACAAATACTCCGAAGTTTGGAAATCGTCCGGCAACTTCTCGCGCAACGTCTGTTCGATCACGCGCCGTCCGGCAAACGCGATCGTTGCCTTCGGTTCTGCCAAAATCATATCTCCCAACATCGCAAAACTCGCGGTTACGCCGCCCGCTGTCGGATGCGTCAGCACCGGAATATAAAGGAACTTCGCTTGGCGATGGCGTTCTAACGCGCCGGAAATCTTCGCCATCTGCATCAAACTCAACATCCCTTCCTGCATCCGCGCCCCGCCAGATGCACATAAAATAATAACTGTCAAGCCCTCTTGCGTTCCGTATTCGATCGCGCGGCACAACTTCTCGCCAACCACCGATCCCATACTGCCACCCATAAAGCGAAAATCCATTACGCCCAATACCACTGGGAAACCATCCAGCAGTCCCGTTCCCGTTTGTACGGCATCGGTCAATCCGGTTTTATCTTGATATTCCCGCAAGCGATCGGCGTAGGGTTTGCGATCCTTAAACTTGAGCGGATCGATGGGGCTAACCTCTTCATTCAGCGGCTTCCAGGTTTTCGGATCGATTAACTGACGAATGCGCTCGTTGCTATCAACCGGCATATGATGGCCGCATTCGAGGCAAACCATCTGATTGGCTTGCAAGTCTTTGGTATAAGCGAGAACGCCGCACGCTTCGCACTTCGTCCACAAGCCATCGGCAATTTCCCGTTCCTGGGGCGACTCGGCACGAGGTTCCGATTTTCGACGATGAGCAAACCAATCAAACAGCGACATACGATTCATATCAATATCCGAGCTAACAAGCTTCCCTGCGATTCTTCCTTCCCCTTATTGTCCCCCCCAAGCGGACTTAACAGCAAGCCGACCGTGCCACATCGCTGCGTTAGGGCTTTCCCCGCGTCACTTCCAGGTAAATATGCTCTAAGCGCACGGGCTGGCGGGAAATCGAATCGAGAGGAATTCCTTCAAAATAGCTCAAAATCTCGCTTAATTCTAAGGGTTTTGGCAACCAAAAGGCTAAATCGCTGCTGTAATAGCGATGGGGAAAGCCGAGTTCTTCGGCCCGCGCGATCGCGCCCGCTTCGTCCGGCGTTTTCACGATCGCAATCTCCCGCGCCTTTACATATTTTTGTAATTCTGTCAAGCTTCCTTCTGCTAAAATGCGCCCTTCTTTTAAAATGCCAATCTTCTGACAGAGGCGTTCGGCTTCATCCAAAAGATGCGTTGTTAGCAAAACCGTAATTCCCTGCCCTTGCAAGCGGCGAATCAATTCCCAAACCTCGTAACGCGCCTCGATATCCAATCCCGTCGTCGGTTCGTCGAGGATGACGAAGGGCGGATTGTGAACCAACGCGATCGCAATGTTCAAGCGGCGCTGCATTCCCCCGCTTAGGGTTTCTACAATACTACCGGCGCGATCGCTCAAATTCACCGCCGCCAAACTTCCTGCTACCGCCTCTCGCAACTTCCGTCCTTTTAACCCGTAAATTTTGGCAAAAAAAGTCAGATTTTCCTGGCAGGACAAGCTTTTATAGAGAAGATTTTCTTGAGGAGCGATGCCAATCCGAGATTTGGTTTTCTCCGAAACCGGAATCCCGTCGATAGAAATCTTACCGCTGTCTGGCTCCAGTAGATGACAGAGAATATTAATCGTCGTCGTTTTTCCCGCCCCGTTTGCACCCAACAACCCATAAATTTGTCCGGGAGGAACGTACAGCGTCAGTCCTTGAAGAACTCGACGCTGACCGTAAGATTTTTGGAGATTCTCAATCGAGAGCATTGAATTGCGGCTACTAGAGGCAAAGTTCCCGGAAGATGCTAGCGCATTATACCTGAATACCTTCGGGAGCGATCGCGCTAACTTTCCCTAGTACCTTCCTCCCCATCATTTTGCATCGGGATTTCAATCTCAAAAGTCGTTCCCTCACCGGGAACAGACTTACAGCGCAAGTTACCGCGATGTTTTTCAACAATAATTTGATAACTGATTGCCAAACCTAATCCCGTCCCTTTGCCTAAAGGCTTAGTCGTAAAAAATGGGTCAAAAATTGAATTGATAACAGCAAGCGGCATCCCTTGTCCGTTATCTGAAATTTTGATAACCGCGCGCGAATCCTGCGTTGAATCTCCCAAAGCGACGGCAGTACGAATAACAATCTTTCCAGCAACGCGGCGTTCTTCGATCGCGTCAATCGCGTTACTGAGAATATTCATGAACACTTGATTGAGTTGACCGGCATAACATTCAATCTGGGGCAGATCGCCGTACTTTTTAACAATTTCGATCGGCAGTTTATTCTCTTTTGCTTTTAAGCGATGCTGCAAAATCAGTAGGGTACTATCAATTCCCTCATGAATATCGACCGGTTTGCGTTCGGCTTCATCGAGGCGAGAGAAGTTCCGGAGCGAAAGAACTAATTGACGGATGCGCTCGGCCCCCATTTTGAGCGAGGCTAAAATTTTGGGTAAATCTTCGAGCAAAAAGTCAATTTCTAGTTCTTCTTCTCGTTCGACAAGTTCGGGGGTCGAACGGGCATAAAGCGAACGATAAAATTGCAGCAAATCTAATAAGCTCTCCGCATACTCTTCGAGATAAGTCAAGTTTCCATAAATAAAATTAACGGGATTATTGATTTCGTGAGCGACTCCAGCAACTAATTGTCCGAGACTCGACATTTTCTCAGTCTGAATCAGTTGAGTTTGAGTTTTTTGTAAGTCGGAAAGCGCGCGGGCGAGTTCTTCAGTTTGCTTCTGAGTTTGAGCGAGCAGAAATCCCTGTTGGAGTGCTACGCTTAAATGAGTGGCAATTTGCTGGACAAAATCGACTTCTGAAGGATGCCAAGTGCGGATTCTTTGGCATTGATGAACGCAGAGTAGCCCCCAGAGTTGTTCGCCTTTGGAGAGGGGAACGACGAGGTGAGCGCGAATCTGAAATTTTTGTAAAAATTCTCGATGACAGTCGCTTAAATTGCTTTCTGCGAGGTTGGAAACCAGGTGCATTCTGCCGCGTTCGTAGTCGTGGCGGAAGTCTTCGCCAAAGCAGCGATCGCAAACTTTTTGCCCGACTAGCAAGTCCAATCCGACTTTAGTATCCTCAGCAATAAACTCGCCTTCGGTATAGTTCGAGTCGGGGGCAAACCGAAAAATCGCCGCGCGATCGGCGTGGAGAAGCTGACGAACTTCAGTGGTAGCGGTTTGAAAAATAGCATTGAGTTCGAGAGATTCGCGAATTTTGGTGATGACGCGAAATAAAGTTCGCTGCTGTTCGGCAATGCGTTCTAGCTCGAAAGCTCGTTTGGTGGCGAGAGTCGCGGCAATGTTACTTTCGCGGTAGAGTTCGGCTTGGTTGATGGCGACCGCAACGCGATCGGCGAGTTGTTGGAGAAGCTTAATTTCGGCATCTTGCCAGATGCGCGGTGCTTTGCATTCGTTGGCAACGAGCAATCCCCACAATTTTTCGCCGATGCGAATGGGGACAATGAGGGTAGCTTGAACCTGAATATTTTGTAAGAAGTGTCGATGGATGGGGGTTAAGTAGCGATCGCTGGAAACTTCATTACTGGCTTGAACGTGACCGTTGAGAAACTCTGCAATATCGCGATCGCTGAAGCGTTGGGGCGGACTATCGACCCCGAGAACCGAGCGCCATTTGCCTTTAACTTCCTCAACGATGGCTTCGAGTTCGTAATTCGGCGAAAATTTGTAGATCACCATGCGATCGGCATCGAGTAAGTTACCGACTTCGCGGACAACTGCTTGCAAGGTTGCATCTAAATCCAGACTGCTGCGAATGCGCTCGCTAATCTGGCGCAGGACGCGGGAAAAATTCAAAGATTGTTGGAGTTGGGCGGTTCTCTCCCGAACGACTCGCTCCAAACTACCATTGAGGTCGTTAATTTGACGGTAGAGTTGATGTTGCTGGATGGCGATCGCGAACTGTCCGGCTAAAGCCGTCCCTAACTCGACTTCCTCTTGCGTCCAGTCGAGCGCTTGCCCTCGCTTATATTCGCGCCATACCTCAAAGGATTGACGGGGAAGCGTTTGCTTTTCGTTGGGGTCGAAGTAGCCCGCCCAGAGGGTTTCCGTCTCGATTTCGTCGCGGCAAATCGTCAAACTGCCTAAGAGTTGCTGTCGGTAGTACAGCGGAAAAATCAGCAATCCGCGAATGCGCGTCGAACCGAAGGCGGGGCTTAAAACGCGCAGCAGTGGGACTTTATAGAGGTTGGAAATCGCAATCGGTACGATTTGGCGATCGACGGAGGAGCTAGGGGTAGGATGAGCTAACATTCCTTCTGCTAAAAGTTGTTGCCAACTGGGATGCTCTTCAATCGTATGTCCGAAGCTGCGATCGCTAATCTTATCGGCATTGCCACAGGTGTAGATGTCGGCATTATCGCTTCCCTTAAACGCAGCCGCTAAGTAAAGCCTTCCTCCCGAACCTTGGAGTGCAATAACGGTTTCTGAGAGGGCGTGTTGGAGTTGAATCGTTTGCAACGAATGCAGGAAAGAAGAGACGCGATTAATCGTAGCTTGCTGCTGGGTTTGATGTCGCGCCTGTCGCAGGAGTTCGGCTTGGGAAATCGCACTGCTGGTTTGATCGGCAATCCATTGCAAGATTTGCAGTTCGCTATCGTTCGGCGTTCTGACTTCGCTATGGTGAACGATTAATAAACCCCAGAGGCGTTCTGGAGCATCTGTTTCGAGCAGATTTTTACTGATTTGTAAGGGTAAAACGACCGACGAACGCACGCCCATCGTTTTTAAATATTCTAGGTGGCAGGGATCGACTTGGCGCAATCCTTCAATTTCTGCATCGAAAATGTCGGATACCGTACCCGGACTCCAGACAATCGAACCGCGATCGACATCGACAATGGAACGGACTTTCGCTTTTAAGAAATTTTTGCGGGCGATCGCGGGAATGTCATCGGCAGGGAAGCGCAAGCCTTGGAGGGAGGGCAAGCGATTGGGAGCGAGCGATTCAGCAATGACTTCTCCGCTACCGTCGCCATCGAAGCGATATATTTTGACGCGATCGATCTTGAGGTAAGATCGGACTTCGAGCGCAACGGCCGCCAAAATTTCGGGCAATTCTAATGAATGATGAATTCGCTTGGCGATATGTTGAATTAAAATAACTCGCTCGTTTTCTCCTGAAGTCTCAGTGGAGAGCGCTTGAGATTCGGTCATTGGAGCTTAGGATGGACTTTAACCTTTATTCAATCTACATCGGTCAACTATCAACTTGTTTTTGAGATACTCCCGGGCTATTGAGTTTGAGCGTCCCGTACTGTCGTTGCTCGCCCTTCAATCGGGTTAACTTCAGACACCGCTCGATAACAACTGTCGATAGATGCAATAAATGCAATTTATTGAGACCGATTTAGAAATCGGTGGGAGAAAATCAAAAGTTAAATCGTTTTGTAGTAAGGCCTAGTATAGCCTTTTTGCGGTCGCGATGCGAATGAATGGGGCGAGGGGGAATCAGGAATTAGCAATTGTGAATGCTGAAACGGTGAGGGGAATTGAGAATTGTGAATGCTGAATGCTGAAACAATGAGGGGAAGTGGGGTTGACAGATTAGACAAATTGTGATGTCAGCAAAAAGTTGTGCCGTCCTCCTCGATTCGCAACCCCAGCGCGAAAGTGCGGGAATGGCAACGAGAAGGACGGAGTTTGAGCGGGGGCTTACGGCGTGTCGGAGGGTTCGATGGGAGCGCTTTTCTCGAGCAGTTGCTGCTGGCGTTTCTTGCGATCGGCATTGAGAGAATCTTCAATCGCAGCTTGCACTTGAGCCATTTTTTCGAGATTGCTGCGATAGAGTTCGATATCTTTTTGAATTTTATCGGCAGGCAATTTTAGCGTTTCGCTCAACTCTTGAAGGACGCGATCGCGCTGTTTTTCATCTTTTGCCCAATCGGCATTCGTTCCTTCGAGCAGGGAGTACAAACCGAGGGCAAATAAGCGACTGTACTTAAAGTTGGGGTTAAAGGCGATCGCTTTTAAGCCTTCGTAGAGCGCTCCAGCTTCGGGATTAGCTCCTAACTCATTGTTCCAAGCGACAATTTGTTCGAGCGATAAAGCCTTCCCTTGCGATCGCACCATTTCTGCATCTCGTCGGTACTGCTCCGGATCGCTTTCTACCGCGCGGCATAGCGCCTCAAAAATGGAAGATAAGTCCCGTTCCGGACGATATCCTTGCATGAAGCGATCGAACGACGTAACAACGCCCAGCGCGTAAATCGGGTCGTAACGAAAATTTACATTAACTGAAAGCAGGTGCATTTCAACCAGCAATTCTTCGACAACTCGCCGGTAGATGGAGTTAATGGGGCGGGTGTGATGGGTGTAAAATTTCCGTTTGGTATCGGAGACAGTGCGAACTAAAGACACAGATCGGCTCGTTTGAAGATACAGTAGTTTACATTTTCTCGCTTAATGGCCGCATTTGCCAAGCGATCGCGAACCTCTTCTTTTATCGTAAGGCTCAAAATTCAGGTTTTTACCGAAACTCACGTTGTCCATTGTCCATTATCAATTATCAATTATCCATGTCCCTTTGCCCCGAACTCCTAACCCTCGGACGCTACTTTGCCGGAGAATTCACCAACCGCGAACAAGCGATCGCCGAACCCGCCTGGTACGTTAATTTACGCCTATGGCAGCGTCCTACCCCCTTATTTGCTGACGATAGCCTCACTTTTTTTGTCGAACAAGCCAACGCCCTCTCCCCCGATAAACCCTATCGCCAGCGGTTGGTACGACTCCGACAACTCGAGCCAACGCCTGCCAAACTCCAAGTGGAATATTATATGTTCAAAGATTTAGCGGCTGCTCGCTGCTTGGGACAAGACTCCGAGCGCCTTGCTCGTTTAACCTCAGAGGAAGTCGAGTTTTTACCGGGCTGTACCCTCGCGCTCCACATCGAAGGATCGCCGAACGCGCCCCTCTATCGTACTGCCAGCAACCCGGAGCAAAAGTGTTGTTTCACCTACGAAGATAAAACCTATCAAGTTTCCCTTGGATTTGAAGCGACTTCCGAGGAACTTCGCGTTTACGATAAAGGGATAGACCCCACAACCGGACAGGCGACTTGGGGGGCTTTGCTCGGGCCGTTCCGCTTTCAAAAACGTCAAGATTTTACAGGATAGCTATTTTAAGGCTAACTCAACCATTTGATATTTCGATAACTCCTACAATGAGTTTCCAGGAAGGCGCTTCACCTTCCCAATCCGGAGGGGCCCAAGGCATACTCAGACTAACCGTTACTAAATAGTCGCCCGTAGGATTGTATCCTGTTTCTAATTTTTCAACAAAAGTTGGATCGGTTATTTTAGCATCGGTTAAGGTTTGACCGTTCAATGTTTGTAAAGTGCCTCTCCATCCTGTTTTTCCAGATGAACTCTTTTGAACCAAGATTTCTCGAGTGCGAACAAGCTGCAATGTGTAGCGTTGCTCCTTGGGTAGAGCCTGCAAACTGGAAGGATTAACATATTTCAATTCGTTATGAAGGATGTATGGAAAATTTTCACAACGCTCGATTAAATGCTGTGGTTTGACCCAACCCGGTATATTCCACTTTCCCGGCAAAACAGAGCGATTTTCACATTCAAATCCGAAGTCATTCCCAGTCTCTGCCAGCGGAATCTCTAAAACCTGCAAAAGTTCGGGTTCCTTGCCTTGAATTAATCGCGTTTCCTCTGGAATTCTGCCGTCTTGAGGATAAACGAGATCGCAGACAGGACGAATCCATTTTCCCGTCTCGATATCCATACCAGCAATGCAACGCTCTTGTAGCTTCCAAGAATTAGCAAGACATACAATTCTTTTCAGAGATGACATATATTTACGTTGCCCCATTTTTCACTAAGATACTCAGCGACCAAGCGGCGATGACAGTAATGCGGTTTTGCTTCGCTACAGAGGAGACAAGCACAATCGAGTTGACTTGGAGAGATTTTATTTTCAACTTGACGATGAACCATTAGCTCTAAAAATTGTCGCTCGTAAGTTTCCCAGCTTCCTTTATTTTTTTTGTATTCATCAAGAATATCTTTCGTTGGAGCAAAATCTAAAATGTGGCAGTAATCAATGTCAGCAATAGAGGTTAAAAAATACTCCAGGTCAGATCGTTTGGTAAAACCAGACAACTGAGAAACATTATTCAAACGGGTGTCTATAACCTTTTTAATACCAGCAGCTTTCAGTTTTTCAAAAAAATCGCGAGCGCTCTTCTTAGTAAACCCTATCGTAAACAACTTAACTTGTTTTGATTCAATGATTGGCATTTGCTTTTTTCTCGACATAAGCAATTTCATCACCTTGAAGCCAATAAGCACGCTCTAAACATTCTTTTTGGCTACAAAGATCGGAATTTTCTGGAGTGAAAAAAGAAAGTTGAACTTGTTTGTTCGGCTCCTCAAAAAAGTCGGTAAATCCATGCTTTCTCAGCATTCTCTGCTCTAAATGTTGGTGAGATTCTAAGCGACCATCTTTGAGGATATGAGCAATCTGTAGCTCGAAAGACCGTAAGTGCTGACAAACTAAAACCGCTCGATGGCAAGTCAGCGGATCTTTTTCAGCACACATAAGAGAAATTTGGTATTTCTGGATTCCGTTTAAAATTCTTTGAATTCCGGCTTGAAACTCATCTGTTGCGGCAATTTTTTCATAGAGTGCTTTGCCGTCAACATAACATTCTCGCTGTTTGGGTCTTGCTCCGAGGGCATCTCCGAGGAATACATAAGCAATTCCTCGTTCTGCTAAAGCTGCTTTTAATTCGACTTGATTAAAGTGGGGCAGAAAGCGACTGTAGGGATACGAGCGAACATCAGCAAGGGCTGTAATTTCATGCTGCTGAAGCAAGGATATAAAAGTGCCGATATCGTGATTTGAGTGGCCGATGGTAAACAAGTCCACAGATTCTGCTCCTCAAACGCTTTTGACTTCTAAATTGCGTTAATCATCCCTGCTTGCATCACCAAACAGGATGGTTACTTGGAGTTAGAATTAGGCAAGATAACTTAACAATAAGTTATAAGAACCCAATGACAACTACCTTGCCAATCCGACAGATCTCCAAATTTTAATTTTAAATTCCGCTTAGGGGGACTAGGTTGTCATCGAGCGGGGTACGCCTTCAATCGCTTCCTCCTCGGTCTCGTAAATCTCGAATACCGAGTCCATCATCGTGACTTCAAACACCAGTTTGGCTTCGGGATGAACGTTACAGATCCGGAATGTTCCCTTGACTTTATCGGCATCGCGCATCCCAGCAACCAGAGAAGTCAAACCCGAACTGTCGATAAAACTCACCTGAGAGAGGTTGACGACTACGTGAGGGCTGAGTTTAGAAATACATTCTTGGAGTTTCAGGCGAAACTGCCAAGCCGTCGTAATATCCAAACGCCCGCTAGGTGCGAGAACGATGACCGTTTTGCCATCTTGGGTTGTGTGGTTTTTTTGTTCGATGTGGATCACTCGTGAATTTACCTCTATAACTCAAGCAGCAACTCCAGTTTCGCAAATCCGGCGATGGGCGGCTATAGCTAAAACGATAACATTCCTTTAGCGTTTTAACGGCAAGCTCAACCCGCGCCGATACCGAACCGCTAATTATTATACCTTTGACAGCGAGGAGTGGGGTTTAGCCCCGATCTTTCTCGACTGTCGCTTGCCAATCTGCCCATTCTTGGGGTTTAAGAAAGGTTTGGTAAAGTTCTGCCTCCGGCGTATCGGGTTGAGGTTGATAGCCGTATTCCCAACGCACTAAAGGAGGCAGGGACATTAAAATCGATTCAGTGCGCCCATTAGTCTGCAATCCAAAAATTGTACCGCGATCGTAGACGAGATTGAATTCGACGTAACGGCCGCGTCGATAAAGTTGAAAATTGCGTTCGCGATCGCCGTAAGCTATATCTTGGCGTTTTTGCGCGATCGGCACGTAAGCAGGAATAAAGGTTCGCCCGCAGTCGTTAATAAATGCAAATAGTTCTTCCCAACTGCGCTCTGCTGGCTCTCCGATTTGTCGGCTATAGCGCGCCGCTTCGCTATCGGTTTCCGGTCCGCGATACAGTTGACCTTCGCCATCTTGATAATCAAAAAATAAGCCGCCAATTCCGCGCGTTTCTTGACGATGTTTCAGGTAAAAATACTCATCGCACCAGCGCTTAAAAGTTGGGTAATAATGGGGGTGATGGCGATCGCAAGTTGCTTTAAATGTTTGATGAAAGTGGGCCGCATCTTCGGCAAAGGGATAGTACGGCGTTAAATCCGCGCCGCCTCCAAACCACCAAACCGGGCCAGCCTCGAAGTAGCGATAATTGAGGTGAACCGTAGGAATGTATGGATTGTGCGGATGCAGCACCATCGAAGTTCCGGTGGCATAAAATCCGTGACCTTCAGCTTCCGGACGCTGCTTGAGAATTGAAGGAGGGAGTTGCTGTCCCCAAACTTCAGAAAAATTCACGCCGCCCTGCTCGAAAACCCTTCCCTCGCGAATAACGCGGGAACGACCGCCGCCACCTTCCGGGCGCTGCCAAGAATCTTCTTGGAACCGAGCTACTCCGTCTAAGTCTTCTAGGGCTTGGCAAATTTCGTCTTGCAGTTGTTGCATGAACTGACTGACGCGCTCTCTGGAATTGGCAACGGGTTGGGCTGCATTGGTAGGCAATGTTAAATTTTTTGCAGAAACAATCATTTCAGTTTGTGAATTTATATGTAGATATTTTTAGTGTGGGCTTCAGTGCTTCGACTCAGTTTCTCATAGATTCGGTCGGTCTGTTTAGTCTCTTCAGAAAGTCGAGTTGGCACTCGCGCCCGAGCCACCTCGATTTTGACAATTGTTGCGAAATTTGAAGCTAAAAAGTTAGGCGAGCAACTGCCAAGCAAAAAAAATGAGCGTTTCAACTTCCGTTGGCTGCCAAGGTAATTATTTAATTTTTTATTTTCAATTGTTAATTCTCCTTTCGCGTGCGAGCTTCCAACGCACTTTAGCCCCAGTAATCTCTGAGGCTGGACGGGTCACTTTCACCAACTTTCTAGCTGACGAGTTAGAGTGCAAAGGTGGGAAGTTAATGTGAGATCGAGCGCTTATTAGAAAGGTTGCGGTACTAACGAGCAGACCGGGCTTGCGTAAACTAGAAAGAAGCGTGCCTGCTGGCTCTTCCCCTATTTCCGTTGTGCCTATCCCTTCGCGGATAAGAGCGCGCTTGCGAAAAGGCGGGCTGAGCGGGGCGCGTTTACCTCCGAGGGACTTTCACCCATTTTTAGCGTCTGATTAAGGAACCCTAATCAACAATGAGCGATCGCGATTTCTCAGCCTCGAACAATTGTTTTAATGCTAACCCCCAGCAAATCGCGATCGCAGACCGAATATTCGGCGGCAAACTCGCCTCTATCCGAGTTGCCCTTGCATCGGTCGGTTGTCGGGACGCGCGCCGTACCGTCCGCAACTTGCAAACTGTTAATTTCCGACTTCGGCTCGGTTTTCGTTTTCTGGAGCGAATGTGCAATGATTTTTAATTTTTCCTTCAAATTAGTCCACGATCGAGGAAGACTGTTCTCGCATTTTGCCCTCTACAAGCGGTACCGCGCCGTCAGCAATGCCCGAATTGACGTACTTTGGCAAAAGTTAATTAATTTAGCCGATGTTTCTTGGCATCCGCTTATTTCCAGCACCAATGCTCCAGAAGGGCTAACGGCTAAACCCGGCCTCATCTATCAAGTTGTGACGCGCCTCACTCCCTTTCCCATCCAAATTTTCGTCGAGAGCGTCAAACCCCAAGAGCTACTAAGTGTGAGGTTTTTAGCCCTACCGGGGGTTGAAAATCGCGTGACTTATCAAATAGAGTCTACCCTGTGCGGAACTTATGTTTCCTATTCAATTACGTTGCGGGGCTGGCTTTCTCCCTTAGTCTGGCTTTGCATTCGCCCCTATGTCGCTCGCGTTGCCTCAGAACTGGCTCGTGCTGCCGATCGCATTATCGATAACGGACAATGGACAATGGATAATTGAGAATTGATAATGGACAATGGATAATTGATAACGTTTGAGCGAAGGCTTTTTGAGAATTGATAATGGACAATGGATAACGTTTGAGTGAAGGCATTGAAATGCTCGGCTCTGTTAATCCCCAGCGCGCCTCGTGAAGCGATCGCGCTGGGGATTATTTTGCGACGGCTTTTTGAGAATCGATCGGGGACAAGGGACAATGGATAACGTTTGAGCGACGGCATTGAAATGCTCGGCTCTGTTATCCTCAAGCGATCGCGATCGCGTTGGGGGTTGAAGGATTGGGTGCGCGAAGCTAAGGCTTTATTGTAGACTAAGCGAACGCCTCCCCTTGTCCGTCGTCAGCGGTTTTCCGAGGGCGGAGAAGGGAGAGAAGCAATAGAGACAGGCTTTTATTTTTCGATGAATAACGAAATGCTATTTTAACTATGCTCGATACCCAAACCGTTTTAGAAGCGCTGCGCCCCGTTCAAGATCCCGAACTCCAAAAAAGTTTGGTAGATCTCAATATGATTCGCAATATCAAGATTGAAGGGGGACAAGTGAGCTTTACCCTCGTCTTGACCACTCCAGCTTGTCCCTTGCGTCAGTTTATCGTTGAAGACTGCGAGCGCGCGATCGCGCCCTTACCGGGAGTCGAAAGCGTTAAAGTAGACGTAACCGCCGAAACGCCCCAGCAAAAAGCGCTCCCCGACCGCAACAGCGTTCCCGGCGTTAAAAATATCGTTGCCATCTCCTCCGGTAAAGGTGGAGTTGGCAAAAGTACCATCGCTGTTAACGTTGCCGTCGCCCTAGCGCAGACGGGTGCAAAAGTCGGCCTGCTCGATGCCGATATTTACGGCCCTAACGTCCCCACCATGCTCGGTTTGACCGAAGCTAAAATCGTCGTCCAAAAAGACGAAAAAGGGCAAGATATTTTAGAACCCAGTTTTAACCACGGCGTAAAAATGGTTTCGATGGGATTCCTCATCGACCCCGACCAACCCGTAATTTGGCGCGGGCCAATGCTCAACGGTATTATCCGTCAGTTTCTCTATCAAGTCGATTGGGGCGAGTTGGATTACTTACTTGTCGATATGCCCCCCGGAACCGGAGACGCACAATTGACAATGGCTCAAGCCGTTCCCATGTCGGGGGCTGTCATCGTAACAACCCCGCAAACGGTTTCCTTAATCGACGCGCGTCGCGGCTTAAAAATGTTCCAGCAACTCGGCGTAAAAGTTCTGGGCATTGTCGAGAATATGAGTTATTTTATCCCGCCAGACCTCCCGGATCGCACCTACGATTTATTTGGCTCCGGAGGGGGCGAAAAGACATCGAAAGAATTGAATATCCCGCTTTTGGGCTGCGTACCGCTGGAAATGTCAGTGCGCGTGGGCGGCGATAACGGCCTTCCCATCGTTCTCGCCCAGCCCGAATCGGCTTCAGCGCGATCTCTGACTGCCATCTCCCAACAAATTGCTGCTAAAGTCTCAATTGTGGCATTGCTGGGCTAGATAACCCTACATTTTGTAATAGCGCGAATCTTTTAAACTTTGCCTTGAACTGATGTTCCGAAAACCTCCTATCTACGACCGTTTCTCTCTACTCTTTGCTTCCTGGCACAAGCTCGATTCCATCCTCCTCTTGTTAGCCATTGTCTTAACGATTTGGGGAGGATTGACGATTCGCAGCACTCAATTGCACACTGAATTAACCAACTGGTGGCAGCATTTTGCGATTGGTGGCGTGGGACTGGCTTTGGTTTTGTGGCTATCTCGACTTCCTTACACTAATTTAATCGGTTGGCATTGGATTATTTTCGGCATCGTCAATCTTTCCCTCATTGCCGTTCGCTTATTTGGGGTAGAAATTAATGGCGCTCGCAGTTGGTTTAATCTCGGCGGATTTAGCCTTCAACCCTCGGAATTTGCAAAATTAGGCTTGATTATTACCTTGGCGGCGGTTTTGCACGCGCGTCCGGCTTCGAGCTTGGCAATGGTGTTTCGCATCCTTGGGATTACGCTTATTCCGTTGGTGTTGATCATGTTGCAGCCCGATTTAGGAACTTCGCTAGTGTTCTGTGCGATTACGTTGGGGATGTTGTATTGGGCGAATGCTAACCCGGGCTGGTTGATTTTATTAGGCTCGCCCTTGGTATCGGCGATTCTCTATAATGTCTTTTTCCCAGCTTGGATCGTATGGGTGTTAGCGATGGGCGCGATCGCGTGGTGGAGTCTTCCTTGGCCGTTTATCGGCACCATCGGCGCAGTCGCTGGTAATATCCTTTCTGGTGGCTTGGGCGGCTTTCTCTGGAGCCATTTAAAACCCTATCAACAAGACCGTTTAACCCTATTTTTTCAGCCCGAAAAAGATCCTTTGGGCGGCGGCTATCACTTGATTCAATCGCGGATTGCGATCGGTTCGGGGGAACTCTGGGGACGCGGATTGTTTAAAGGCACGCAAACGCAGTTAAATTTTATTCCCGAGCAACACAACGACTTTATCTTCTCCGCAGTCGGTGAAGAATTGGGTTTAATTGGCAGTTTTGCATTATTGATTGTCTTTTGGGTAATGTGTTTTCGCTTGGTGAGAATCGCCCTCAAAGCCAATGAAAACTTCGGTTCGCTTTTAGCTGTTGGCGTTTTGTCAATGATTATTTTCCAGGTGGCGGTTAATATTAGCATGACGATTGGACTCGCCCCGATTACGGGGATTCCGCTACCCTGGATGAGTTATGGGGGATCGTCCCTACTGACGAATTTCCTCGCGATCGCGCTGGTTGAATCAGTGTATAACAATCGACGCAAACAAACCTTCTGAAATAATTGATAATGGATGAATGCCACTGACTTAAGAAAGAACAAATTGCCTGTAGAGACGTTGTATACAACGTCTCTACAGATAATTTTGTAGGGTGGAGCAGCGCCACCAGCCTTAAATCAGTGCCATTCGACAATGGATAATGAACAATTATTCAGTACGTTATCAATTGTCAATTGTCAATTGTCAATTACTCAGCAAGCTCTAAAATAGAAGAAGTCAGCGTGTTAATTCGCCGTTGCGACCGAGCGCAGGGGTCTCAAAAGCGGGTTGCTGAAGCCTTACAACCCTAACCCAAAGCCGACATGGATATCGACGCTCCTTATAAAAGTCGCTTGTTTAACTTTCTTAACCGGCAAATATTGCACGGACTCGATCGCCTCGGACAAGCCGCTCGCCGAGCGAAGGTTGCAGCGATTTGGAGCGCCCAGATTCTTGCTTATCCCCTCTATTTAACCGTACAAACAGGCCGCTTGCTGGCCCAAAAAACAGGAGAAAAAGCCCGCGAAACCTTAAACAAACTTTCGCCCTTTCGGGAAGCAACAACCCTCGAGCGAGAAATGGTTCAACTCCCCGCTTCTTTGCCGCTCAACGCTCCCGAAGCACCCGCCGCCGACAGTCCGATTCTGCGCATTTTAGAAGTTTTAGAACCTTGGGTACAGGCAAAAATACTGTTGTCGGGACTCGAAATTGCTCCGGGAAAGCTTGCTTCTTCTGAAACTGCAAGCGAATCTTTAATGATTTCCGAAGAAGGGGAAATGTCAGCACAGACAGAACAAGCCCCGGAAATTATCGGAATTGCTAGCAACTTAGAATCGCGCCATCTGGTTTTTGTCAGTGCGAACAACCAAGTTCTGGATATCTTGACGCAAGAACAGCAAGAACAACTGCAACGGCGGATTATTTTGGAGGTGGCGAATTTCCATCGAGAGCGGAAAGCCTTGCAAGAAGGGAAGTTTGCCCTGCTCGTTCCGAGCGATGCAGCCGATGACGATCGCGTTTTTCTGCCCTTGCGTTGGTTTTGGCGGGCGATGGGATGGATGCAGCGGAGTCCGGTGGCGATCGCAATTAATTTATTTGAAGAATCTGCCTTAGTTGCCCCCGCCGTTCCCGTCGCCGCGCCCGTTCCAGCAGAACTGCCTTCGCTCGCTCGGGCGCGCCAACCCTTTGCGCCAACTCAGGAGGTGCGAATCCCGCCCACCGCCATTGCTATCCTAGAACCCATCGATCGCACCGTTGCCGATTTAGAAGTGAAATTGGGGGAAAATGAAATCGTGCGCGCGATCGCTGATACACCCGTTCCCGTTGGCTGGCTCGAAGATCTCAACATTCCCCTACCCGTCCCTCCTCCGGCGACTGCCCCCCAACGCGCCACAGATGAGGAAATTTGGACGATTCAAACCTTAATTCGTGCCGCGATCGATTATTTCTTCGGCCATGTTAGCGACGATTCTCCCTTATCTGAAGCGACGGACGATCTCCCTTTACCCCAAAGAAAACAGCAACCTCGCCGCGCCAATCTTTCTGGAGGCGCGTCCCCTCCTCCCTTCCTAAAGGCTTCTGCCAATCCTCCTCTTCCCGCCCGCGCCGATATCGAGGCCGATCTTTGGCTGTCTTGGGACGATTTGTATGGTGAGGAAGCCGACGAAGAATTTACTGAAGATCCGATTAATTTTTCCGTTTCTGCGCGCTTAGCTGCCGCCCCCCCAACCCCCCGCTTAAAAGAAGCTGCCCCCGAACCCGTCTCATCGCCATCACCCCTCCCGCAACCAAAAACTCGTTCTCGCCTGCGTCCGATTCCGCAGCCTAACGAAAAGAGTCTCGCTCGCATCGCCTCAGAAGTCACTCGCCTCCAACGCCGTCGTCCCTATCCTCAACCTTCTCCCCTCGTTGAAAGCAACCCGGAAGCCGAAGAAGTCGCTGAATGGTTGGAAGTTGAAGCGACAACGACGGGTTATGTCAAACATCCCCTAGAGCAAATCTTGGAATGGTTAGATCGATTTATGCTTTGGTTTGAAGAGTTTTTACTCTCAATTTGGCGCTGGATTTATCGCCGCCTTCGCTAACGGAACTTTGTTTTTAATTCGTAATTCGTAGTTCGTAATTCGTAATTCGTAGTTCGTAATTCGTAGTTCGTAATTCGTAATTCGTAATTCACCACTCACAACTTATAATTCATAACTCATAACTCATAACTCATAACTCATAATTCATAACTCATAATTCATAACTCATCATTCATAATTCATGCTCGACCTGACGAAACTCGCCGGACAAATGCCTGGAATCAGTCAACACCTCAAACAAGAGGTAAAAGCGGGGCAAAAGCGCTTAGAGACCGCAAAAGAACTGTTAGAGCGAGCCAAACAGCGGCAGGTACACCTCGTTGAAGCGCAACAAAAATGGCGCGATCGCGCTCTCTTCGCCGCTGCCACTCCCCTCGAACCCCTCGATACTCGTATCAACCTTTTTGCGCCGCCCGAACGCCATACCGTCTTCGCTACCGACGGTTCCCAAATCGCCCCCTCTCACCACGAAGTTGCCTACTGCTACTTAATTAACGTCGGGCGGGTGATGCTGCATTACGGACAAAGTTTGCTGCCCTTACTCGATAGCTTGCCAGAAGTTTTTTACAAAGCAGAAGATTTGTATGTTTCCAAACAGTGGGGGATTCGTACCGAGGAATGGATGGGGCATCGGCGTATGGTTTCCGAAGCGCAAATGCTGGCAGAAATGGCTTGTCGGTGGGTGAAACCTCCCGGCGCGCATCCGGGACCTAATTTGGCGATGGTGGACGGTTCGCTGATTTATTGGTTTTTGGAAGGGCTACCGGGGGAAGCGCGCGATCGCCTCTTACCTCCAATTATTGAAGCTTGGGCGCAACTCCAAGAAGCGCGCATTCCTTGGATGGGCTATCTCAGTGCCGCCCGCAGCGGCGAAGCGACGAACTTTTTGCGCTATGAAGCTTGTCCCCATCCAACTCCCGATTGTACGACGCGCTGCAACAACTTAGAGCGCTTCCCCTGTCAAATCGTCGATCCCCTGCGCGATACTAGCTTATGGGAACACCTGCTTCAACCCGGACAGCGCGGTCCGTTGTGGGCGAGTTCGGCGAGAATTTTGGAGTTATATCCCGAAGAACAGCGCGTTTATTTTTGTTACGTTCATGTCGGAACGGAAATTGCTCGGGTTGAAGTCCCGCAATGGGTGATAGAAGATGAGGCGCTGTTGAATCAATCGTTGAGTATAATGCTCGCTCAAGTGCATAAAGGTTATGGCTACCCCGTTGCGCTGGCAGAATCGCACAATCAAGCAGTAGTACGAGGGGGCGATCGCGCGCGCTTTTTCTCTCTACTCGAACAGCAAATGATCCGCGCCGGATTGCGAAATGTCGGAACTTCTCATAAAGAAGCGCGCAAACGCGGCAGTATTGCTTGAGGGAGTGCGAATCTCGAAAATATTCGATTCAGTTAAGCTTAAAGAAATTCACATTTTTGCGATCGGCGGGCATTACAATTAACAATGAAAAAGCCCAATATTATCAGCCTCTACTACATTACCCATATCGAAAATTTACCCTCAATTCTCGATCGCGGTATCCTCTCCCATGAAAGCGTTGAAAACCAAGGAATTGCCTATACTTCTATCTACGATCGAGAGATCGTTAGCAGGCGCAGGGAGAAATCAACGCCCGAACGCAATAGTTTGTGGGAATACGCTAACTTATACTTCCAACCTCGCAATCCGATGATGTATCGAATGATTTGCGAGACAGATCGGAGGAATATTGCAGTGGTTGGCATTAAACCAGCAATATTAAAAGCTAAGGGCGTAACCCTTACTGATGGAAACGCTGCGAATGATGCTACTCAATTTTATCCAGCACAGCAGGGCTTAGAAGTATTACACAAACAACGCAAAATCCTTGAAGGAGAATGGTGGACGGAGGTTGATGGCTCAAAGCGAAAAATAATGGCTGAATGTTTGGTTCCAGAGCGAATAGATTCCGATTTAATCCATTCAATTTTTGTAACCGACCATAAAGCTAAAGAACGAGTACAAAGTAAGATTGGTTTTAGGAACGTACCTATTGTTCCCGAACCTCATATGTTCTTCCAACCTAGGTCGGCAACTCGCATTGGCAGAAATATATCTCTTATTGATGGGGATATGTTCTTTTCTAATATGCAGACGCTCACCATTAGCGTAAATCTTCAAGGGGTAATGGGAAAAGGATTAGCATCACGAGCTAAATATCAATTTCCGGATGTTTATGTCGTGTACCAAGATGCTTGTAAAAATAGGCAAATTGATGTCGATACACCTTATCTGTATCAACGCGAAGCTTCTTTAGACAGAGAATTAGCAGACTTAACTATTCCATTAGAAGTTCAGAACTCCGTAAAATGGTTTCTCTTTTTTGTAACCAAAAGAAACTGGCGTGAAAATTCTCGGTTAGAAGATATTGAAAGTGGTTTAGCTTGGCTTCAAAAAAAATCTGTTGAGGTCGGCATTCAATCTTTAGCCATGCCTGCATTAGGCTGTGGTTTGGGAAATTTGAGTTGGCGGGAAGTTGGGCCAGTAATGTGTCGCTATCTGCATAATATAGGCATTCCTGTCGCTATTTATCTCCCTCGCGAACATGAGATCGATCCAATGTATTTAACCCAAGAATTTTTACTCGAGTTGTAAACTTAGGGAGCTAAAGTCATTAAACTCGATCGCATTAACTCTCATCCTTCACCTTATGTCCGAACCCACTCACCCCATTGCCATTGTCGCTGCCGATGCACCTCTGCGTACCAAACCTTCCAACTATCCCGAACCTTTCGCATCGCAAATGAAAGGGCGAAAAAAGCGTCAACTCGGCGATATTTTTGGGCTGACAAACTTTGGGGTAAACCTGACGCGCCTCGTGCCGGGTGCGATGTCGGCACTTCGCCACGCCCACACCAAACAAGATGAGTTTATTTACATCTTAGAAGGCGAACCGACGCTGCGAACGGATGAGGGTAGCGTGCAACTTTCTCCGGGGATGTGTGCGGGGTTTAAAGCGGGGACGGGAAACGGACATCACCTCGTTAACGAAACTTCCGAAGATGTCGTTTACCTCGAAATTGGCGATAGAACGCCGGGAGATGAAGGCAGTTATCCCGATGATGATTTAAAAGCATTATTGGTGGAGGGACAATGGCAGTTTGTCCGTAAAGATGGAACGCCTTATTAACATTTTTTACCAATGAATTTGGCTGAGAATGTAACGCAAACAGTCATAATCATCCTTAAGGAGGATGCTTAAAGTACGTCCGGTTTTAACAAGCCAAGCGCGATCGGCATTTCTCAGTCGATAAATTTCTCGGACTGCCGCAGCAATTAAGGCTTCGACGGGTACGCTTTTGACTTGCAGCAGGATGCGGAGAAAGTCGAGTTCTTCACTAAAAGCAATCACTTCGGAGGGTTCGCAACGATAAACAGCTTGGTGAATTTGTGGCGGTCTCGGGGGTAAGTATTGATAAAGTTTACCGCGTCCGGTTCCATCCCCGTTTTTCGATGCGGGCGGCGTTTCAAACCCAACAATTGCCGCTCGAAATTCGGTTTTTAGCATCGCAAAAATTTGCGGTTGTTGTTCGCGCAATTCCTCGAGGGATAATCCTAAAGCGCGGGCGCGATGAACGGAATCGATAGGCGTTGTAGTAACGTGGGTAACGACGGCGTAGACTTTATTCCCCGATTCTTCATCCATCGATTTTACCCAACTGCCAAAGGGCGGCATAGCGGGAAAGCTTAAGTCTTCTGGATCTAAACATTGTGCGACAAATTCGGTTGTCGAAGTTTCAATGGCTTCGGCAATATGTTCGGGGGGACGATTTTCTGTGGAAAATTGGGGGAGGGGAAGGCGCATGGGTTAATTGATAATGGATAATGGATAATTGATAACGGGACTTTAACAAAAATCTAGATATTTCGTAGGGTGGGCAGCGCCCACCAGCCTTAAGTCAGTGCCATTCGATAATGGACGAACGGTACTGATTTAAAAAGTATCATTAACCTGTTTCTTCGCGGTAGATGTAGGTGAAGATAGGTTACGAGGGTCGATCGTCTGCATCGTTTATTCCTGTTGTATCAGGTGTTGCCAATTCTAGTTCTGTCGGCAGATGATTGGTGATGAAGGAACTCCAATGAGGTATCCCACTCGAATCAAATTTCATCGGTAAAATTGACGCATTTGGAACTCGAAATCCTCGCGTAAATCCTAACAGTCGATTCATCGCAACGGCATCAATTACGGTTGGGTCAGCCAAAAGTTGCCACAGCATCGCTTTGATAAAAAATCCATGTGAAAAGACAACCACAAAGCCGGATTGTTGTTGTAACTGGTTCAGGGTAATTCGGACTCGTTCCATTAGTTGAACCAACGATTCGGCATTGGGCCCATCGACATATTCAGGGTCGCTACGATCCCAGTACGCTTTACTCAGAGGTTTGCGCTCTAAAATTGTGCTTGCTTTGTCGAACTGTAGGTTTAAGTAAGTAAACTCCTGAACTTGCCAAACCTCAACGGGTGCATGGGGAAATTGTTCGATTAACGGTTGAGCGGTCAGTTTTGTTCTGAGATAAGGTGAAGTCACAATCAAATCTGGAGATTGTTTAACGGCGGCTGGAATACATTTTGATTGTCGGTAGCCCAATTCGCTTAAGGCATTTTCATACGGTCCAAGAGTGGCTAACCCGGCATTAGATTGACTTTGACCGTGACGAATAATCCAGATAGACACCGTTTTATTTTTCCTTTCATCTACGACTAATCTCGCATCCTTCTTTATATGCTATCATCGCGGATAATGTTTATAGTCCGATCGCGTTAACCTTAACCTTTTTAATGAACGAACAGATTGCACGCGACCCCATCGATACGGACGAATGGTTAGAAATTGGTAAGATTGTTTCTCCTCAAGGATTACAGGGGGAATTGCGAGTTTACCCGACTTCCGATTTTCCCGATCGCTTTGAGAAACCGGGAAAACGTTGGTTGCAAGCGCCAAATTCGTCCACTTTGCAAGAAACGGAATTACTTAGAGGACGTTATATTCCGGGTAAAAATTTATACGTGGTGCAATTGGCGGGAGTGGATAACCGCGATCGCGCTGAAGCATTACGCAATTGTAAGCTTTTTGTTGTGGCAAGCGATCGCCCGCAACTCGAAGAAGATGAATACCACATTCGCGATTTAATCGGTCTTAATGTTATTGACCAAACAACTGGCAATTCGATCGGAGAAATTATCAGTATTCTCGTCGCAGGGAACGATCTGCTTGAAGTGAAACTTCATTCGACTCTTTCGGGGGAATCCGAACCGCTTCCAACGGAAACAAAGCCGAAGAAAAAAGGAAGTTCGCCCAAACCGGAAACCGTACTTATCCCCTTTGTTAAAAAGATCGTTCCTGTGGTCGATCTTGAAGCCCGTCGCGTAGAAATTGTTCCCCCAGAAGGGCTACTGCAACTGAACCGTGCCAGCAAGTCTTAAAGTTTAGGAGTTGGATTTTTCAACGGGAAAATCGATTAATTATTTTTCTGCAAAAAATAATTAATGTGAATGCCAAAGATGCTGAGACAAGATTTCCTAAAAATCCCCAGAAAATAATCGATTCTAAAACAGAGTCGTAGCGATACGGACGCGGCACAAAGCTAATTTGAATGAGAACAAAAAATGAGGAAATACAAAAGTTAGCCACTCCTAAAAAAGTAACAAATCGCTTCACGATTGTGATAAAATTTTGGAGGAGTAATTCTTGATGTAAAACTTCGCCGAGCATTTCGGGCGGACAGCCCTTATTTCTCAAGTCGAGTAAAATATCGAGAATGCGTCCGGGAGAGGTTTTAAAACGTCTGGCTAATTCTTCAAGTTTCTGCGAATCCATGCTGAACGATTGGGACTGAGTGGAGATACGGGAGAGGGAAAAGACAGAACGGCAGATGGCGGTTTCACGGCTTCCCCTCGAGCGCGGAGGTTGTTGGCAATTCGGTAATTAAACATGACTTTACTGCAAAACCGCTCCTAAAGTAACGCTCGCATCGTCTTTGAAGGAGAAATGCACGATCGAGGTAAATATCTACTTTTTTCTAATTAAAATTAGAGGTTTGTGACCTGAAACTACGAATTACATTTAGGCAGACTCAATGACCGCGAATTACGAATTAATAATTATTTGGTCATGGACGCAGCGCTCTACATCTGGTTTATTGACCGCATTGATGCTTATATTGGGATTTAAGAACCGACAACAGGTTTGTATGCCGTTAAACTATCTTTAATGACCGAACCTTCTCCTCTACTCTCTATTTATCAAGTCGGCGGCAGTTTGCCCGGGGATGCGCCTACCTATGTTTGGCGACAGGCAGACGATGAGTTATATCGGGGATTGAAAGCCGCTCAATTCTGTTACATTCTCAACTCCCGGCAAATGGGGAAGTCGAGCTTGCGGGTGCGGGCGATGCAGCGTTTGGGGAACGAGGGGATTGCTTGCGCGGCGATCGATCTGACGCGCATTGGCAGTCGTAATATTACGCCGCAGCAATGGTATTTGGGGTTAATCGAGAGCATCGCTAAAAGTTTATCGCTTTCGCTGGGCGATCGCGCAATTCTCAGTCAGTGGTGGCGGGGGCGCGCCCATCTCTCCCCCCTCCAATCCCTGAGCAATTTTATCGAAGAAGTGTTGCTCGTCGAAATTGACGATCCAATTGTCATTTTTATCGACGAAATCGATAGCACGCTCAGCTTACCTTTCCCGGTTGACGACTTTTTTGCTTTAATTCGCGCTTGCTACAACCAACGCGCCGAACGCCCGGAATATCAACGCTTGACGTTTACGCTGCTGGGGGTGGCTACGCCCGCCGATTTAATTGCCGACAAAAAGCGGACTCCTTTTAATATCGGACGCGCGATCGATCTCGATGGCTTTCAGTTGTCCGAAGTCGAACCTTTAATCGCCGGTTTAGCTTCCGTCAGCGAGAATCCCCGCGCGCTGATGGCTGAAATTTTGGCTTGGACGGGGGGACAACCGTTCCTGACGCAAAAACTCTGTCGCTTGGCAGCAGCACCGCAGGAAATTGAGTCGGAAGCGCACGCTCGCTCGCCTTATGCACGAATTGCAACTTTAGTCAAGACAAAAGTCCTCGAAAATTGGGAAGCCCAAGACGATCCCGAACATTTGAAAACGATACGCGATCGCGTCTTGTGCAATCCCCAACGAATGGGGCGCTTGCTCGGACTCTACCAACAAATCTTAAAAGACGGCGAACTCAGCGCCGCCGATAGCCCCGAACACATGGAATTACGACTAACGGGCTTAGTGGTGAAGCGATCGGGATTCCTCAAAACTTACAATCGCATCTACGCCACCGTCTTCAATCGCGCTTGGGTAGAACGGGAACTCGGACGGGTGCGTCCTTACGGCGAATCTTTTAATGCTTGGCTGGCTTCTGAGGGGCAGGACGAATCGCGCTTGCTGCGGGGACAAGCGTTGCGCGATGCCTTAACCTGGTCGAGCGATCGCAGTTTAAGCGATGCCGACTTCCAATTCTTGAGCGCCTCCCAAGCCTTCGACAAGCAAAAAAGCCAGCAGGAACTCGAACTCGAGCGCCAAGCCATTCGCCTCGAGAAGCTCGAAGCGCAACAGCAGCACCAACAAGCTCAAGAAGCCTTAAACCGAGTTCTTGCCAAGCAACTGAAGCTCGCCTTAATCGGAGGAGCCGCGATCGCTGCTTTTGCCATCCTTGCCATCAGCTTTGCCATTCGCGCCGAATTCCAGCAGCGACGCGCGACGAGTGGAGAAGTCATTGCCCTGCAAAATTACGCCCAATCCTTACTCGCCTCCAATCAATCCTTCGACGCGCTGCTCGAAGCGGTGGGCGGTGCGCGCAAGCTGCGAGGAGTGCAATGGGCGAAAACCAATATCCGCATTCCCCTCACCGCCGTCTTACAGCAAGCCGTGTATCGCGTCGAAGAGTACAATCGCTTAGAGCGGCATACCGACCAAGTGTATAGCGTTGTTTGGAGTCCCGACGGACAAAGGCTGGCCTCGGCGGGGGCAGATGGAACCGTGCGGTTGTGGAGCGCGGAAGGCGCACTGCTGCAAACCTTCGAGCATCTGGGGAAAGTTTGGGATGTCAGTTTCAGTCCGGACGGTCAACTGTTGGCTTCGGCGGGGGCAGATGGAACGGTCAAGCTCTGGAATCGGGATGGGACGCTGCTGCGAACCATCAAAGGTCATGGCGATGACATCTATAGCGTCAAGTTTAGCCCCCAGGGAGACGCGTGCCGCTACGCGGATCCCTGCGGGATCGCGACCAGTAGCGCCGATAAAACCGCGCGACTGTGGGGGCTAGATGGAAGCGCGATCGCCATTTTCCCCCACGCCGATAAAGTCGATAGCATCGCTTGGAGTCCCGACGGACAAACCCTCGCCACTAGCAGCGCCGATAGAACTATCAAACTCTGGCAGCGCGACGGCAAGTTATTAAAAAGCTTTGTCGGTCACGCCAAGCGCATCTTTAGCATTGCTTGGAGTCCCGACGGGAAAACCCTCGCTTCTGCCAGCGCCGATCGCACCTTAAAGTTATGGCAGAACGACGGATTGTTGCTAAAAACGCTAGTCGGACACCAAGATGAAGTCTTCCATGTCGCTTGGAGTCCCGACGGGCGCACTCTGATTTCTAGCAGTGCCGATGGAACGGTCAAGTTATGGGGCTGGGAGGGAACCTTGTTGCGAACTTTTGGGGGGCATCAAGGCAGTGTTTGGAAAGCGAACTTTAGCCCCGATGGGAAAACGTTTGCGACTGCCAGTCAAGATGCGAGTATTAAGCTTTGGCGGCTCGAGCGCTTCGTTCCCCAAACCCTGCAAGGACACCAAGGGATTATTTGGGCGGTGAGTTTCAGCCCCGACAACCGCAAAATTGTTTCGGCTAGCGCCGATAATACTTTGAAGCTTTGGAGTCGCAATGGCGCTCTACTGCGTGTTTTTCGAGGGCATCAGGATATTGTCGGCGTAGCGAGTTTTAGTCCGGACGGGCGCGCCATCGCTTCGGGCAGTCGCGATAAAACGATTAAGATTTGGAACTTGGAAGGAACCGTTCAAAAAACGCTGACAGGGCATCAGGATGAAGTTCTCGGTGTGGCTTGGAGTCCCGACGGTCAATTGCTGGCTTCCGCCAGTCGCGATAAAACGGTCAAGCTTTGGGATGCGAGCGGGAATTTACTGAAAACTTTAAGCGGTCATAACGGCCCGGTCAACTGGGTGAGTTTTAGTCCGGACGGTGGAACCTTAGCGAGCGCTAGCGACGATAAAACAATTAAACTGTGGAGTCGCGATGGGAAGCTGCTGAAAACGCTGACAGGGCATACTGCTGAGGTATTTTATGTGGAGTTTAGCCCGGACGGAACCTTGCTCGCTTCCAGCGGTCAGGATAATACGATCGCGTTGTGGCGTTCTGACGGTCGCCGCTACAAAGTCTTAAAAGGACATCGCCGCGCTGTGGCTAGTGTCAGCTTCAGTGCGGACAGCCAGCTTTTAGCCTCGGCGAGTTGGGATACGACAGTTAAGCTTTGGAGTCGCGAGGGAAAGGAGTTGAGCACCCTGAGAGGGCATCAAGATAAGGTTAACTTAGTGGCTTTTAGTAAGGACAGTAAGTTACTCATCTCTGCCGGATTCGATCGCAAGGTTATCCTTTGGAATTTGGATTTAGACGATTTAATGGGGAAGAGTTGTCGCTGGCTGCACGATTATCTCGAGACCAACCCCAACCTTCCCGACGAACGGCGATCGCTTTGTCGCCCGGGCCTCCCCTAGCACGAGCGAAAATTACCGACTGCTGCCTCCTTCCGAACCGTCGGGACGACCGTCGGGAGAAGTGGGGGGATCGGTCCTTGCGCTCGATTCCCACCCCGGAATCTCGGACGCTTGCGATCCGCTCGAGGGGGATGCTTCCCCGCCGCCAGCACAATTTGCTGCGCCTTGAGGCGAAGCCACGGCTGGAAAGCTCAAAGAAGTTGCCAGGATAGCACCCGCGATCGCAAATTGGGTTGCTTGTTGCAATTTTTGAAACCGACTCATCCGTGCCTTTAACTCCATGCTACTATCCTACTGATAGCACGGTTTTAGACCGTGCTGGGTTTTGTGACGCGATCGCTCCCGCTTCGGTTCCAAGATGATTCGCTGCGATCGGGAGTACGAGGAATTACGCGATCGTTTTAAGGTGAGGATAGTCGATAATTTTGCGATCGCAAGTCACTAAAAGAATATCGTATCGCCGAGCCAGAGCAACTAAGATGCGATCCGCTGGGTCTTTATGAAACTCGCCAGGAAGTTGGGTACTCTCAATTGCATCTAACGGATGCAACGGTTCAATGATTAAACCTGAATGAGTTCTCGCTTACTCGTACCATTGTACGAGGGGTAATGGCAAAATCAGTTTTCCCAGACTCACTTTCACAGCAACTTCCCAAACTGAAATTACGGAAACGAGTAAACCGTTTTGTTTTTCCTCCTCCAAAATTGCACGATTCGCTGTTTCTGACAAATTGCTCGGATCGTGTAACATCCCGAGCAAAATATGAGTGTCTAATCAAATCATGCACCCAATTCGTTCCATAAATCCGACATTGATTCGTCAAAATCTTCGCTGACGATCGACGGCATTCCTCGCAGAGGATAATGCCCTTTTTCATTCAGTTTCGCGTTCCCACTTTCAGCAGGATCGAGGGATGAAGACAGTTGAGTTTGGCGCAAAAAACTCAATAATACTTGCAATAACTCATCGGGCGCTTGCTCGATCTCCCGGAGCAATTCTTCGCGGATTGGCATAGAGCCAAAGTCTCCTTTAATTCCCCAGTCTTTTGCGATTATTATAACAAAACCATTGGATTAATTAATCGCTCGAATCTGAAAGACATCCGTTGCTTTAAATTCCACTTCAAAGACAACGCGCTCTTTCTCCATCGTATTGGACTTCGGTAAATGGGCTAGAGGCGTACTGGGGAATCGCGTTGCCGCATTTTTATCAACGGGTTCGTAGTCCGCAATTCTTCCGTCAGCCGTGAAACTAACGCGGTAAGTTAAACTCGGAATAAAAATACCATCGGCCCGCGATAAATTCCCGCTTTCCAAAGAACCAGACAAAACGCGATCGATTTTTTCAAACAAACTTTGTTTCAGCAGTCCGATATCCGCCGCATCAACCACCGGCGTTTTTATTCCTTTTAATTTCTCCGTCCACGGGACAACTTCAAACGTTCCTGACGGATAGAACGTGACTTTGAACTCGCCCAACGGTTCTCGGACGCTGGGAGGAGTCGCGCTGCGATCTTGCCAGAGCAGTTCGACGGGGGTAATATAAGCGTAATCTTGCGACATCGTATCGTAGCCGTAGTAGCGGACGATTTGCCCGCTGGGATTGGCAAAAACGTGCAGGACAATCTTCACCGCTGGCAGGTTTTTGGGGTCGAGCTTGCGTTGAATCTGCGTGCGGACGGCGAGTTGTAGTTGGGCAAGGAGTTTCGGATCGTCGATACTAACCGAGTCAATATTCGCGGCGAAGGTTTGCAGGAGTTGGCGCACGGGGGCGAGGGACAGAGTAGCGTTGAGGACTTTGGAATCGTACAAATATTCCGGCCGAGTGACTTGACGGATATCGAAGCAGTAGAATTCAAAGTTGCGGTAGGCTTGACGCGGATCGACTCCGGGAACGCTACCGTTAAAAGCTAACTGCAAAATTTGGGCTAAACTGCCATAACAACGAGTTCGGGACGATGCGATCGCGTTATTTTGACCCGATAGCGCTTCTTTTTGCAATAGCGCTGCATTTTCTAGCAACCAAATTTTCTCGAGCAAGACTTCTGGCGTTGCCTCCCAACCGACCTTCGCCCAATGTAAGATTGCTTGATTGGTGCGAATTTCGGCTTGTAAGCTATGGGCGTGCTGCTTGTTGGGTTGTTGGTCGGCAAAGGTAATTGCGCGCTCGAGTAGCAGTTCTGTGGCGCGGACGGTATCGGGGTCGATTTTGCCCGTCCATTGCGTTTTTTCCCAAGCTTGCCATATTTGTACGCGGGCGAGGGCGTTCATGGCGGCAGGATCTCCGCTTAATGTCCCTTTTTTATATTCGGCGATCGCGCGATCGAAATCCCCTAACGTTTCATAAATACTTCCAATCGCCAAACCCACCCGTCGGTCGTCGGGAATGAACTCCAGCGCGCGCTTGTAACTTTCCTGCGCTTCCGACCAGCGATTTTCAAACTGCTGTCGCTGTCCCTGCTGATAGTACAGTCGTCCGACCAAAGGCAAATTGCTATAAGTTAAGTGGGAAACGCCCAACAGCACTAAAGCACTGGCAAACGTTACTTCCGAGTGGAGGTAAGGCGGAATTTTTAAGCTTCCTAGGGCCTTTTCCACCACTTTTTGCCCTTTGTCCGTCAGCGCGCCCCCCGCAACCAGCACTAAACCCGCACCTTGGCTAATCGTACTCAACGTTCCCCACAAATCAAACCCCTGCGCCGCAGAAAAAGCACGCGCGGTTTGCGTTAAAAAGGTTGTCGAAATTACCAAGCAAGCCACTGTCCCCAAATTCCAAAGCCAGTCATACTTTGCCCAGCGGGGTTGCGGTTGGGGTTTGGGCGGAAAGTTTTCGGGGAACCACCACCAAGCTGAAGCGCCAGGATTTAAACTCTGACGCGCTTGCGCGAAAAGCTCGTTATGGATAATGCCTTCGCTACCAAGGTCGCTCAAAACTTTATCGAGTTGTACCAGTTCTCCTAAGACGGCTTCTTCTGTTGCTCGCTCTTGTTCTAAGATGGTTTGGACGGCATCGCGAGCGCTCATCAAACCGATAATCTGCTCGATGGAAGGTTGGAAGTTTTCCGCTTTGAACGGTGTTAAAGCTGCGGAATAGCGTGCTAAGGCTTGTTCGAGTTCTAACATGAGCGAAGATGGGAGTTAGTGAATAATGAATAATGAATGATGAATAATGAATGGTGAGAGATGAAAGTAGGGTGCGTTACGCTCCGCTAACGCACCATCGGAGAGTTAGCTAATACTCATTTAAATAATGAATTATGAAATGTAAAGAGTGAATGATGAATAAATTGCGTTCGGAGAAGCAATAATAAATTGTTAGAAAAAAATCGAATACTGTTTTTTATCGTCGAATCGAGAGCAATTTATGAAAATTGACCTCAGTTGAAAATCGTCCTGCTTTTAAACTACACTTTGCAATCTCTATATTTCTGAAAGCAACTGGATTTTTAAAGAAAATTTTTGAATGAAGAAGAAGATGAGAGCAAGTCACCGCTCGCTGATAACTGATGCGGCGATCGCTGAAATGTCTTGCTCTAAGTTACCGCAAGCGCTACACTCTCCCATACATAGGTTGGGTGTGAGTCTGAGGATTCCTCCGACGGTAAGTTAACGCAGGGAGAAAAGGGTGAGTTTAATTAAAGAGCGATCGCTGGAAGTTGGCAAACTGAAGTGGTTTTATCGGGAAGCGCAACCCCAACAGGAGACGGAGAAACCGCCGATTTTGTTTCTCCACGGGTTGCCTTCCCATAGTTTGTGTTGGTGCGAAGTAATGGAGAAAGTCACCGAACGGGGATGGCGAGCAATTGCACCGGATTGGATCGGTTCTGGGTTTTCTGCTAAACCAGAACGCCGCGATTTTGCCTATACTCCTGAAGCTTATTCTAACGCTTTTGAGGAGTTCTTAGCCGCACTGGAAATCGAGAAATTTATCCTCGTCGTGCAAGGATATTTAAGTACGGTAGGATTGCAATATATCTTCGCAAATCCCGATCGCTGCGATCGCGTCGTCATCCTCAATGCACCCCTCGTTTCTACTGCCCAGTTACCCTGGTCAATGAAGCAATGGGGAATTCCCTTCGTCGGCGATATGTTAACTCAAGACCCGCTACTCGTCGATCGCACCCTTGAAGGCGGTAGCGGTTTCCGCATTGCCGATAAAAACTTAGATATTTACCGCAAACCTTTCTTACAAACCTCTGCGGTCGGACGTGCATTAATGACAACAGTCCGCAATCTCAACTTGCCTAAAGTGACCGCACAATTAGAAGAAAGTTTTGCGAACTGGACAAAGCCTACCTTAATTATTTGGGGGTCTGCCGATTCTTGGCTTCCCGAAGCACCGGTTGAGAATCTCGCCGCAACCCATGAGAATATCAAACTCATTAAACTCCCCGAAGCCAAACATTATCCTCAAGAACACTGGCCGGAGGAAGTCAGTCAAGCTTTGCTGAATTTTCTCTAAATCCGGTGCGAAAGTTTAAGTCTCTCTGAAGAGCTTTGATTATCAATTGCTCCCAATTTAATAAAATATTGATGCAATTTTTGTTAAAAATGGGGGCTTGCTTTTTTGAAAAAATTTGGATATACTATTTAGATAATGGAAATCCGTACGTTAATTTCAAAATTGCGTCTATTTCCATTATCTAAATATAGCATTAAAAAGCAAAAAAAAAACTAAAAATCGCAAAATTTAACCCAATTTTTATTAACTTATATTACAAAAAGACTCATTTTTGCGAAGTCCGAACAATATCCTCTCGAAAACGCGAAGCCCCAGCCGCCGCCAACGAAATCGAGACAATCGCAACGATAGATTGTCCGGTTAACCTCTCCCCTAGAACCAAAAAACCCGCAACTGCTGCCGACATTGGATCGAGACTTTTCAAAATCCCAAAAAGATCGATAGGTAGAGATTTCAACGCAATCATTTCTAGCGAGTAGGGAATCATTGAAGACAAAATCGCTACGCCGAACCCACTCAATAATAACCGAGGCTGCAATAAAGCATTTCCTGCCGTAAAAATCCCCACCGGCACTAACCAAATTGCGCCTACTAACATCGCCCAACACAGTCCCTCAATCCCCGCCACAACCTGCCCCACCCGCGCCGATAAGATGATATACATTGCCCAGAAAAAAGCAGCCGTTAGCGCAAAACAAACACCCAAAAGATTCAATCTTTCGCCGCTAAGGGGGGTTAGTAACGCCACACCGATCGCGGCTAGCAAAACCCAAAGTAATGTTAGTTTTCCCCGCGACTTCAGCGCGGCTAAACCGAGCGGCCCTGTAAATTCTAACGCCACTGCAATTCCTAGGGGAATGCGCTCAATTGCCAGATAAAACGAAAGATTCATCAGCGATAAAACTAGCCCAAAACCAATGAGTAGTTTAAAATTTTGCTGGATAGTAGGAGTCCATTTCGGTTGGCAGAATACCATCAAAATTACCGCAGCAAATCCTACGCGCATCAATACCATTCCGAAAGAACCGATTGAAGGTAAGAGAGATTTAGCAAAAGCAGAGCCGATTTGCGTCGAGGCAATCGCTAAGAGAACTAGAGAAATAGGAGGTAAAGCAAAGAGCTTTGCAATCCGGTCGATCATAATAAAAAAGTTAAGATGTTTTAATCCCACCATGCGAAGAGCATTTGAGAATTAATGTCGAGTTCGTCGCATCCCCATGCAAAGCGAACAAATTCACCGGCAAAGTCTAAATCTTGCACGCCAATAACGGTTATTGTATCCACAACCAAATCGGGATTGTCTGGTTTTGCAAATGCTACACCATCAAAAGTTGCTGTTGCTCCGTGGGACTCACAGCGATGTCCGAATTCAACAAATGCCCCCACTGAAGGAGCCGCATTAAAGCTTGATGTTCGACTCGTGCATTTCTCTTCAATCAGTTGTTCTAACTTAACGAGCGATAGTCCTTCAAATTTAATCGCGTTGGGAGTATATTCTTGAATTGACGAGCCTAGAATTTCTTCAAGTCGTTGAACCATAAATTTTATCTCCTCTCGAGGCAATCATAAATAAAGAGTCGAATCTTCCCAGTTATAATCGGGAAGAGAGACAGAGTATTGGGTTTTCGAGCCGACTGAAGGAATCCCGCGAATTAGCTCGATCTTCTCCGCTTCGAGTTTTTCTTTTTGCTGGCTGAGGTGTGGTGTTAAGTTACCTTGAGAATCTACCACTCGATGAGCCGGATAACCCGCACCCGCAGCTTTAATGAGATAATTAGGCAGCGCGCGAAAGTATCCATCCGAAACACCAATCGCGGCAATTACCTGCTTGTAAGTCACAACTTTTCCGTTGGGGACTTTAGCGATAAAATTCAAAAATCTTTCGTAGGGAATTTCAGATAAAGCTGGGAAAGTATGAGGCTTAACAGTAAGTCGATCGCCGATGCTTAAGGTGCTATCTGTGAGAATAACTCCCAAAATACCTCGTTTTCGCTCTATCGTTTTTAGGCGATCGACTAAGGGTGCAATACGCTTGCAGGGTTCGCAATAAAACGTTAGGCGAATCGCTGCCCCTTTGTTGCTTTCGATTAACGCTCCTGGAGACAAGAGACTGGCATCTAAACCGCCGATGACAACATTTTCCTTGAGTTCTCCGGGTGGGATAGAGAGTTCTAATAAATCTTCATTGCGAACGAGCAAAATTTGTCTGGGACTGATGGCGTTAGCGTTGATATCTCCGGCAATCCCATGCCCAACCTTAAGAGATAACGTTTGAGATTCTATGGTAGGAAAGCCGTGCTTTGACTTGATAAAAAGGTTGAGTACGGAGCCGCAACTATCGCTATTTACCATTAAACTTATACCAATTCTCCGAGTTCGGACGACACATCTTGAGGCTGAAACCCCTAATATATAGATTTCTTCATTTTTAATTTTTGATTTTTAATTTTTAATTGGTATTAACGTCGCTCCGAATTACCAGTTCCCTCTTGCTGCTGCCAGGGAATTTGGGGTTGGGCGGCGAGGCGTTGGGCGACAGCGATCGCGCCAAAGCGGTTAAGATGGCTGGGATCGAAAAAGTAGCCATTATCCCGAAGCGTCGGATCGAGGGTTAAATCGACGAAGGTAAATCCTTGTTCCCGGGCTTGTTGCTGCATGAAAGCGCGAAATTGCTGTTCGTAGCGCGATCGCGTCGTATCGAGATAATCCTCGCTGAGGGGTAAATTGACAAAAACCAGCGGAATTTGCCGCGCTTGAAGAGTCGCCGCGAGGCGTTTGAGTGCAAGTGTCTGTTCGCCCCAAAGATTGAAGTTTTGGTAGTCGCCATCGTAGCGTCCGGCGACGCGCGGAAACTTACTATAGTATTCCCCGGGTGCGAACCGATTCGATCGCGGTAAGAAACCGTTCGCATCGATCTCCGTCAAATCCAGAGCGCGCGCTAGCCCCACCGACAAAGGATTCCAGGATTCGAGTCTTTGCCACCATCCCCCCTCTCGAGCGGGCGGACAATTGGGGTTGATGGGCGCGAGGAGTTCCGGAAGCGCGGGACGACTGCCTGCTTTCAAGCGCTGATAGCCCGCCGATGCTAAAATCGTACTGGTAGTGCGATCGCTGCGCCCGCTATTCAACGCTCTTACGCCATCCGCCCATATAATCAATTTAGGAAGTTGTTGGGGCGTTAATACTTCCAGTAAAATGAGTTCGACCAGTCGAGCCGTCGCACCATTAACCCCAAAATTAAAAATACTGACATTCGCTTGTCCCCTAGAAGCGAGTTCGGTTTGAAGCTGGCGAGGATCGATGCCCTGAATCGCCCGCGAACTGCCGATAATAAGAATATCCGGCGGACCGACAGCAGCAATATAGGAGAGGAACAATAACAATTGATTGTCTAAAAACGAATTGCTGAAGCTGGTAAAAGGCAATTGCAGCTTCTCAGAGGCTTGTTTTTGGGCGGTTGCTAAATTTTGCTGGTACTCTGCTACCTTTTTTTGAGCGTAAACGCGCTTGGGGCTAGCCGTCGGAACCGACTGCATCGCCGCGATCGCTTGCATCCAGCTTAGAACGACGGTATCCCAAGCTTCCGGCGTTTGCGCCGAACGAGCTAATGCTGTCGCCTCCGCTGCTTTAGCCGTTGCGACGGCAACCGGATCTGCATTCTCGCAGTTAGGAGTGCTATCCCCAACGGTTTGCCCGCCCTTCCTGAAGTTCCACCAAGGCTGTGTTTTTTCATCTTGCGCCGTCGGATTTTCTCGCCGTTGGGGTTCTGAGAGCGAGCAACTGCTCGTCAACAGAGTCAGAACGGCAACGATGCTAGAATAAACCGCTTTACGGTGCGTGCGGGCGACAAACAGAGAAATTTCGGGCATTCAACCTATTTGGGATATTCTCGATTACTAGCTATTGTCGGGCTTGATGGGGCCTTTATCAGAACTTTTCTTCAACCGAGGGAGCCGTCCATTCATAACAATCTTACTGTCTGGCAATAACTCACTGACTGCTCGCTGTTCGCCGATCGCTGGCTAATAACCGATTATATATTTATGCAATTTGCTCCTGTTTATCCTTACCTATACCGTTTGCTCAAATCGCGGTTCCCTAGCAGTTTGTGGTGCGGTTCTCCCGCTGTTCCTTACGTGGCGCTTACTTTTGATGACGGTCCCCATCCCGAGTATACGCCCCAATTATTAGATGTTCTCGATCGCTACGGCGTTCGCGCTAGTTTTTTTTGGTTGGGCGTTAACGTCGCCCGATTTCCCGCGATCGCGCGCGAAGTCCATTTACGCGGACATTGGCTTGCCCTGCACGGTTACGAACACCGCGCCTTCCCCCGACTCACCCCCACTGAACTCCACGACAGTTTAGAACGAACCCGCGATGCGATCTCGAGCGCTTGCGATCTCGATCCGGCACTCCTGCGCGACGTTCGCCCCCCAAACGGCATCTTCACCCCAAAAACCTTAAAATTGCTGAATCAATGGCACTATCGCCCGGTAATGTGGAGTGTGGTTCCCGAAGATTGGGTCGAACCGGGAGTCGAACGAGTTTGTCAGCGCGTTTTAACTCAAATTCATTGGGGCGCGATCGTCGTTTTACACGATGGGTACTTTGGCGGACAAAGCGTTGCGCAAACCGCCGCTTGTTTAATCCCTCAACTGCGCGATCGAGAATACGACTTTGTTACTATCGATCGCTTTTGGAATGACGTTCCGCCCCCCTCCCTTCTCAATTAGTTCAAAAGTACCTTGTGCGTTCTTTACAAAAAAGACAAAAATATTTTCTCCGATCTTAGTGTCATTTTTTGTTGAATTCATTACAATGTCTCTCGGAGTCTTTTAGTCTGCTTGAAACGATTAACCGAGCCAGCCTTCTTATAACCTTAGATCCAATAACGTGACAAGGTAAAGTAATTTTCACTCCCAATTTTTGTAAGAGAGGCTACAATCAGAGAGGTCTTTCACTGCTCGAACCCTGACGGTATCCCCGCCTTGCTCGCCCAAGCAACGTCCTAAGAGGCGTTCAAGTCGAAGCTGATGCAGTCTTGCGGCGAACCTTCGGTCGAGCTAGAAAGTTAACCGAAATCCAACCAATGTTTCGGCAGATTAGCTAACATGATGTTCTGGTCTTGAACTGAAGGAGCAAGAGGAAAACCGGCATGACCCAGGCCAATGATACACTCGCAAGCATTACCCTACCTCAAAACGAAGGGTTAGAATTTTTCATCGATATCGATCCTGAAGCGTCAATTAAAGAAGACGACGAGATCGAACTCGAAACCAGCGAACCTGAAAAAGATTCAAAAACGGCAGCAAAACGCGGAACTGATGCAACAAAAAAGAAATTATACACTGAAGATTCGATCCGCGTATATCTCCAAGAAATCGGTCGGATTCGCCTGCTAAGAGCCGATGAAGAAATCGAGCTAGCTCGTAAAATCGCCGACTTGCTCAAACTCGAGCGAGTCAGAGAAGAACTCGATACCCACCAGGACGAAAATATCAAAAATGCCTGGGCCAAGCAAGTCTGGAAAATGGAGACTTGGGAAAACTTAATCGACCATCAAGAAGCCAAGATCTCGACGCGCAAGCAACTGAGCGCTCAACTTAAGAGAGAACCAGAAGATGAAGAACTTTTAGCCGAAGTTCGTAAAGCCTCCTCCAAAGTCGAGCCTGCGCTCGATAAATTACTGACCGAAATTGCCGAGAACTTAGCCGCCCAATCCCAGCGCCCGCCGACGGATAGCGAACTGCTGCAAGACCTCAAAAAATCCTACGCCAAAATCGAACCCTTGCTCGAACGCGAGTGGTCTTCGCGGCTTCCCGAAAGACTGCACGCCTTCAACCGCCGCCTCTACATCGGTCAAAGAGCAAAGGATAAAATGGTGCAGTCCAACCTGCGCTTGGTGGTTTCAATCGCGAAAAAATACATGAATCGCGGTCTTTCCTTCCAAGATTTAATTCAAGAAGGCTCCCTCGGATTAATTCGCGCCGCTGAAAAATTCGACCACGAGAAAGGCTATAAATTCTCAACTTATGCGACTTGGTGGATTCGCCAAGCCATTACTCGTGCCATTGCCGACCAATCTCGCACCATTCGCCTCCCCGTCCACCTCTACGAAACCATTTCTCGAATTAAAAAGACGACTAAAATTCTCTCTCAAGAAATGGGGCGCAAACCGACAGAGGAAGAAATTGCAGAACGCATGGAAATGACCATCGAAAAACTGCGATTTATTGCCAAATCCGCACAGTTACCCATTTCCTTAGAAACGCCGATTGGGAAAGAAGAAGATTCCCGACTCGGCGATTTTATTGAAGCGGACGGCGAAACGCCCGAAGATCAAGTTTCTAAAAATCTTCTACGCGAAGATCTCGAAAACGTCCTCGATACCTTAAGCCCGCGCGAGCGAGATGTACTGCGACTGCGCTACGGACTCGATGACGGACGGATGAAAACCCTCGAAGAAATCGGACAGATCTTTAATGTAACTCGCGAACGCATTCGCCAAATCGAAGCGAAAGCGCTGCGCAAATTGCGGCATCCCAACCGCAATAGCATTCTTAAAGAATACATCCGTTAATTGCCATTCGAGCGATCGGAATGTTTCGATATTTTGGTCGCTCGATTCAGTCTCGAACAAGCGAAAAACCAGGGGGCAACCGTTCAAGCCAGACCTAAAGAAAGGCTGGGCATTTTTATAGAATGCCCAGCCCTTTTTTTGAGATTGACAGAGGTTGTTCGATTATTACATCAAGCCCCAGAAGTGCAGTACGCCTTGACCGCTGACTAACTCAATAATGAGCGCAGCAACGAAGCCAATCATAGCAAGGCGACCGTTCCAGTTTTCTGCACCTTCAGTGAAGCCCGGTTTAAAAGCATTGCGATCTTCGTTTTGCATAGGAGTCCCTCAGTTGATTACATTTTGTAAATCCATCTGTAAATTAATGTAACTAAGATTTGCGAAAAATGCAATGTTTTGCAGTCGAGTCACCATAATTTTTTTGACCTGCTGCGATAAGTCTTGCTTATAAAAAGGAGGTAGCGATCGCAACGACACGCCCGAAAAATCGGCAGATCGGCTAAAATTCGAGCATTGTAACCCTTGCGATGCGCGCTTCAATGTTCGAGACTCTTTCGACTTGGTTGTATCAAATGTCAGTTTTTGCTGACAGACTAGCAAACGAACAACTCGCCCACCTCAGTTGGACGAGTGCGGGCGTTATTTTTGCCACGGGGCTGCTGACTAGCTTGACCCCTTGTATGCTGTCAATGCTGCCGATTACGATTGGGTATATTGGCGGCTACGAGAGCGAAGGACGGGGGCAGGCGGCACGGCAATCGATGTGGTTTGCCCTGGGACTAGCAACGACGCTGGCAGGGTTAGGAATTGTAGCAGCGACGTTGGGGCGCATCTACGGACAAGTTGGGGCTGGCTTACCGATTTTCGTAAGTTTAGTGGCGATTGTTATGGGGCTAAATTTGCTGGAGTTGGTTCCGTTGCAGTTTCCGAGTTGGGGCGGCGACGAGTGGATCGATCGCAATTGGCCCAAGGGCGCGCGTTCTTACCTGTTGGGTTTAACCTTTGGGTTAGCGGCTTCGCCGTGCAGCACCCCCGTACTGGCGACGCTGCTCGCTTGGGTCGGCGCGCAACAAGACTTGTGGTTGGGAGGCGGACTATTACTCGCTTACGCTGCGGGTTATGTCGCTCCGCTCGTGGCCGCCGGGATCTTTGCAGCTTCTGTGAAACGATTTTTAGAATTTCGTCGCTGGTCGAGTTGGATTAATTCGGCGAGTGGGGCGCTGCTCGTCGGGTTTGGGGTCTTTTCACTCCTGTCTCGCTTGCCGCAGTGGGGCTGAGAGATTAGACTGTTGGCTGGGTAAAGGGGGATAAATTGTGATGAATCTAGCAAGAGTATTCGCGATCGCAGCGAATGGCTTCCGAGAGACGATTCGCGATCGCATTCTTTACGCGATCGCGCTGTTCGGGCTGCTATTCGCCCTTGCCTTGCGCCTCCTGCCGGAAGTTTCAGCAACGACAGAAGATAAGATCGTTCTGGACTTCGGCCTGGGGGCCATCGGCTTTATCGGCGCATTAGTCGCCATCTTTATCGGGACTGGACTGATTAACAAAGAAATTGAAAAGCGAACCGTACTGGTGTTAATACCCAAACCCCTGAGTCGCGCTGAATTAATCGTTGGCAAACATTTGGGATTGCTGGGGGTTCTGGCGATTTTACTCGCAGCAATGGGGGCGATTTACGCGCTCAGCCTGGTGGGGGTAAAAATTGCTTATCCTCCCGGCGCGATCGCAGTTTCCCTCGCTTACCTCCTGCTCGAACTCAGCCTGTTAGTTGCTGCTGCCCTGGCTTTTGGGGTGTTCACCAGCCCCTTGTTAGCAATGCTGATGACCTTCGGTTTATACTTAATGGGACACTTTAGCCGCGACTTAGTAGAACTCGGCCGGATTAGTAAAAATCCTGCTCTCGCTGCGCTGGTACAAAACTTATACCTGGTTTTACCCGACTTATCGCGCCTTAACTTGAGAAATGAAGCCGTTTACGGACTATTGCCGCCGCCGCAAACGCTTTTGTTCGATGCAATTTATGGGTTAGTATATACTGCTGTACTGCTCGCGATCGCGATCGCGATCTTCTCTCGACGACAGTTTTAGTAATGCAGGGCGGAAATCAGTCCACTCCCGTTCCGGATGGTTACGAGCTAATGTCAAAGCGACAACTGCAATCTGCGACGACGTTCAACGTACTCATTGTAGCGAAAGCAGACCGAGAGGCGGCTTTAGTTGCTGAAACGCTGCACGCCTTGCCGATGCCGATCTCGACCCATATCGCCCCGAGCGCGGCAGCTTGTGATTCCCTCCTAGCGCAAAACCAATACGACGCGATAATCGCGAGCGAGGGAGGCGAGTCGGACGAAATTACCTTAGCTCAAATTCTTTCCCTCCTCCAACAATCCGGGCGAACGCTTCCCTTAATCTGGATTGCCAACAGCGCGGACAGCGTAAAAGAAAATCTACGCGATCGCGTCGCTGATTGCATTTTGCGCGATCGCCTCTTCATCTTGCCCGAAGTGCTACAACATCGCTTGCTACCCCCGAACCCAATGCTGGGCGCTCGCCGCGTGCAAGCGCTACAAAAAATCTCAGCCCCGGACGAATTCATCCAAGAGGCAGCGCAAATTTTATGCGAAACCTTAGCCCTCGATTTTTGTTCGATTCTCCAGCCCGAAGCCGACTTACCCCGACGCGCGCGCTCTGCGGTTCGTCAACTCGCTCCTTCCGAAAGCCTTAGCGCTCTAGAAGCCGAAGTTGCGCGTAACTACGATGCGATCGTGCGGTACGGCAGTCCGGTAATCCTGCGCAGCCTCAGCCCCTTTTTAACAGGCTCCTTAGAAGAAAATGGTAAAGGCGATCGAGGCGGAAAAATGCTCCTCGTACCGCTCAAAAGCCGGCAATCCAACCTTGGAGTCGCGATCTTATGCCATCAGAGCGAACAGCATCAGTGGACGGAAGCCGAGTTGGATTGGATGGCCACTGTCGCCGCCGATTGTATCCTCGCCTTGGAATGGGAACAATGCAACCAACAATTGCAGAAACAGCAGGAATGTCAGGACTTACTGCATCGGGTGGGGATGGCGTTGAATTCGACCTCAGAAGTCGAGGTGAGGTTCCAAGACGCGATCGCGCGCATTGGCGAACACTTCGCGGTCGATCGCGTTCTACTGATGCGCATCAACGAAACCGACATTTGGGTCGAGCGAGAATGGCGGGCGCGAGAGAAGATTCCCTCAGCCCTTTACGCCCGCATCCCTTGCGCCGAATGGCCGGAATTATCAACCCGCGATCGCGACGGGATTTTTTCCCGCAGCTTTCAAACCGCAGACTTAGTAGAATTTTGTCGCGAAAGAGAGGAATCGCATCGAGTCGTTGCCCAAAGTCAAGCGCACTCCATGCTAAGCATCCCGATCTTCGTGCGCGACCTTCTGTTTGGGTGGTTGCTCTTACAAACTACCAGAGCTTCTACTGAAGAGGGGAATACTCCCCCGCGCACCTTCACCCCCGAAGAGGTAAGCCTCCTAGAAAGTCTCGCGCTTCAGATTGCCCTCGCAGCAGCAGCGTTGGAAGAGGAAGACCGCTTGCAGCAAGAGGTCGAGCAACGAACCCACGCGATCGAGTCGGCAAATCGCGCCAAAAGTGAATTTCTTTCTACCATGAGTCACGAACTGCGCGCGCCGCTGACCAGCGTGATCGGTTTCGCCCGCGTGCTGCTCGAACGTATTTACGGCGAATTAAATACCAAACAGGTGCAATATATCACCGCGATCGCGGACTCCGGCGAACACCTGCTTTCCTTAATTGAAGATTTGCTCGATATTTCTAAAATTGAAGCCAACAAAGAGGAACTGTATATCGAGACTCTCTCGGTTGAAGAAGTGTGCCGCTCTTCCATCTCGCTATTACAAGAACGCGCCCAGCAAGCCGGATTGCAATTGGGTCTCGAACTGCATCCCAGTGTCACTGTTTGCTGTGCCGACCGGCGGCGTTTAAAACAGATTTTGGTGAATTTGCTCTCCAATGCGATTAAATTTACGCCTGCGGGTTCGGTGACGTTAAAAGTGCGACCGGAGGTCAGTTGGTTGAACTTCTCCGTCATCGATACCGGGATCGGTATCGAACCCGCCGATCTGCAAAATCTCTTTCAGCCCTTCCAACAAATCCAAACTCCCTTGCACCGCAAGCATAAAGGGAGCGGTTTGGGCTTGGCACTCTCGAGAAAATTAGCTCGCCTGCACGGTGGAGATCTCGTCGGTACCTCCGTCGCCGGTCAAGGCAGTTGCTTTACGCTAAGCTTACCCCTAGCGCACGAACTACCATCGCCGACTTAAAAAATATTGCTCGATTGGATTTTCCGATGAACGAAGTTGCGTTTTCAACTCGCCTCGCTACTAAGATTGAGGCGATTCTTTATCTCAAAGGTCAGCCGCTCGCTACAGACGCGATCGCAGATTGTGCCGGGTGCGATCGCGATGCAGTCGAAGAAGCATTGCTCGAACTGATGGACGACTACGCCCGCCGCGATAGCGCCCTAGAAGTCGTCGAAACCCCCACCGGATACAGCCTCCAGTTGCGCGTCACCTTCCAAGATTTAATCCGTACCCTCGTCCCCGCCGAACTGGGAACCGGCGCGCTGCGAACCCTAGCCGCGATCGCGCTCAAAAACCCCATCCTGCAAACCGAACTCATCGATCTGCGGGGAAGTAGCGCCTATCAACAAGTCCAAGAATTAGTCGAATTGGGACTCGTGCGCAAGCGCCGTCAAGCCGATGGACGCTCCTATTGGCTCGAAGTTACCGAAAAATTTCATCAATACTTTGAAGTAGACGAACTCTCTCAAATTCTCAACGCACCTAAACTCGCCTCCGACGCGCCAACTTCCTAAAGTTTTTGAGGATGTTAAAATAAATTAAGTTCGATTCAACCCAATCTCTCGCGCTCGAATCTCCATCAGTCTCCGACAGAGGTTTTGCTCAATCCTGCTGGGACGTGTCAATTGTTAATTGTCAATTCTATTGATTACACCCAACCTAGGGCTTACTGAACCGTTTCCGTTGTCAATTATCCATTGTCAATTATCAATTATCCAAAACTAGAACTTGCCGAACGGTTTCCGTTGTCAATTATCAATTGTCAATTATTCATTTATTACAGTGCTAATGGTTTTTAACTCCAACTTTTTCAATTCTGAGTCAGACGAGCAGCAATCTAACCTTCTGCTGCAATATCTACAACAGCAACACCCCGAAACCCTCGAGGCGATCGCACAATCGGCTACCCCAGAAATCCGACAAATTATCTCTCAAAATGTTCAAGGTTTGGTCGGAATGCTAGGAGCAGAAGACTTTAACGTACAAATTACAACCGATCGCGAAAATATGGCAAATCTTCTCGCTTCTGCCATGATGACGGGCTACTTTTTGCGCCGCATGGAACAGCGAATGGAGATGGATAAAACGTTAGGACAGTAGCACAAGCTAATTGATACTTGACAATGGATAGTGGATAATGGTTGAAAATTCGATCGCGCAAGCCGGAGGCGAACAGTTCGAGCTATAGCTTGTGGTCGGCGAACGATCTCGAAACGTTAATAGTGAAGTGAAATACGCGATCGTATTCTTAACTTTCGGTTTTCTCCTCCTCCGAGCGAGTCTAGAACTGGGACTGTTGGGCGGATTTTTGGCTTGGTTGGGCTTGGATTTTGCGATCGCAGGAATGGGATATGCGGGGTTAGGGGCGAAAGTTTTGGGAAAGCAAGCGGATGGAACGATTGCCCCCTTCAATTTGATTCTACTGCTGCCTTTTTTCCGACTCAACGGCATACTATGGCATCTCTGGCGCATCTTCAGTCGAGCGCAATGTTGCTGCGAAATTGCGCCGGGAATTTGGTTGGGACGGCGCGTTCTAGCGGGGGAATTGCCGGACAATATTACCTTATTACCCCCATTCCGCACGACAAAAAGTAGTCCTTCTGTGCGACAGGTGAGAGGGAGTAGGAGTCAAGTCCCCTGATGAGGGAAAATGAAATCATGGCACTGTAACTGATGGGCTTCTCAAAGATGAATTCCCCC